>NZ_JAOCFV010000032.1:0-50011 GCF_029842145.1 Stenotrophomonas sp. GD03794 | reverse complement strand
TCGGGCGTTTGAACATCGATCAGCTGCTTACCCTGGGGCGCTCTAAGGGCGTATGTGCAGTGCTCTGCTATCAAGACTTCAGTCAGATGGAAGCTGTGTATTCAAGGGAAGTGGCTAAGACGTTCTCTAGCACAGTCGCAACAAAAATTATTTGTGAAGTCCAGGCCGGAGATACGCGGGACTACCTCGCCTCAACGCTCGGTAAGCACAAAGTGGCGTGGAGGACGTATGACGACAACGCAACTGTCCATGAAGAGACACGAGCCATCGTTTCTTCGCCTGAGCTGACAGATCGTTTGGGATTCCGCAAGGGTAAGGCGTTTGGGCCAAACGGCTGGGGCATTCGCGCAATTGTTCAGATGGGCGGTGATCCCTTGTTGCTCAATTTTCCAGGCAACCAAATAGAAAACCAGCGTCCAGGACAAGTTCCAGCAAGGTGGACGCTTGGTCCTCGATCAGCGCCAAAAGTAGTCACCTCCAACCCAACGGGCATGATTGAAGAAGGGGCGGACATTGGTCTTTCAATTGCTGATGTATTGGCTAGAGAGGCATCGCGGATATACAAGTCTTAAGGCTCATTCAGTTCTTGCCAAAAACGTCATTTGCCTTTTACTGAAGTGGTCGCACTTGCCGCTTCGACAACGGCGCTTTGGGAGATAAAGATGATTTCTATTGGTCGTATCAATGCCCGTGGGCGAAAACAAAATGGTGAGGCGGTGGTTGATTACTTGCTTGCCATGGAAGAACTATCACAAGGAATGAAGAATGCAGCTGAGAGGGCTAATTCCCTCGCAGCGTCAGAAGATGGCCTTGCATCTTATTACTATGATGAGAAAGCAGATGCTATCCAGCGATGGTCAGGCAAATTGGCTGCCGACTTGGGACTGGAAGGAAAGCCCGTTGAGAAGCAGGCGATGTTGAAGCTCGCAGAAGGATTTCATCCCTACACAGGGGAGCCGCTTTGTAAGAACGCGGGAGAGAAGCCAAAGGATGTTGAAAAGATTGATCGAAAAACAGGAAAGCCTAAGCTGGATAAAGATGGGAATGTAATTCTAAAGTCAGAGGGAGGGCATAGGGTCGGCTTTGACCTTGTAACAACACCTCCTAAGAGTGTGTCCATTGCATTCGCACTTGGCAATGATGATGAAAAGCTGGAAATTCTCCAGGCTCATAGACGTGCAAATGATGTTGCGATGAAGTTCCTTGAAAGCAAAATTGAAACCCGCAGGGGGACGCAGGGAGTAAATGTGATCGGAACTGAAGGCATGATCATCATGCAGGCTGATCACATGGGTAATAGAAATCTAGAGCCTAATATTCATACTCATAATTTGTGCTTTGGTATTTCAAAGGGTGTTGATGGCAAATACGGAACCTTTGATGCTCAGGAGTTATACCGCCATCAGAAGGCTGCAGATCAAATTTACAAGAATGAGCTCGCAATGAACTTGCGTGAGCTCAAGTATGGAATTGAGCAGTTGCGGGAGGTGGATGTTCTTGGAGAAGAGACGGCCAATGTTTCATTTGAAATATCAGGTATCAGCCGCGAATTGATTGATCTTAATTCGAGCCGCCGCGCTGAAATTCTAAAATATGAATTAGAGCACGGAGTAGATCGTCAAGCAGCTTGCCTTGCGACGCGACAACACAAAGATGAGCCTGCGTTTGATGAGCTACAGGCTATGTGGACTGTCACCTTGAACTCGATCCAGCAGGAGCGCGCAGAGCTGGTGCCGTCTATACAGCAATTAAAGTCTACGGGTGATAAAAACATGCGGATTGATGAGGGTGCAGAAATATTAAAGCGTCTTCATAAAACAGATTCAGTGTTCACTGAGTGCCATCTTATTGAGGCTATCGCAAAGGAAAACATGGGAAAGGTTCGCCTTCCTGATGTAGTCGAGAAGGTCAAGGAATTTAAATCTCGCATGCAGCTGGTTGAGATCGCGCCTGAGAAGATTGCAGCTGCCGACGCCGGGGAGACACTTTCTCGCCGTAACACAGAGGTGAGATATGCCGCAGGGTGGATGGTGGAGTGGGAAAGGGAAATAGTAAGTGGAGTCACAGCAAGACAAGGGGAGGAGCATCAGAAAATTCCTTTAGATAAAGTTGAGGAATGTATCGCTGCATATGAGTCGCGAAAGGATTTCACAGTCACGGGCGAACAACGCAATAGCGTCATCCATGTGACTTCAAAATCAGGTGGAGTTGCAGTGTTTACAGGTGGTGCGGGCACAGGAAAGACTAGTGTCAGTGATATCTATAGCGATGTATTTAAGGCGGATGGACGCAACATGATTGGTGTTTGCGTATCCAACAAGGCGGCTTCAAAGTTGGAAGCTGAAAGCGGGATGCCATGTAAGTCAGTAGCCAAGGCGTTATCGTTGCTTGACAGAAATATGATGACGCTTACTGATAAGGATGTGCTGGTCATTGATGAGGCGGGAATGATAGATGCTGATCAGACAAGGCGTTTGCTTTCATACGCTCAAATAGGTGGAGCTAAAGTAATTCTCCAAGGTGATGAAATGCAGCTTCAGCCCATTGGGGCTGGTTCCGGGATGGCACTTGCAAAGGTGGCTGTTGACGATGTTCAGTTGACGGAAATCAGAAGACAGAAAAACGCTGAAGATCGGATGATCGCGGGCCTTTTTTATAGCCGGGGACCTGACGGATCTATCAAACACCACAAAAAGGGTGAAAAGTCGCGCAGCGAAACATTACTGCACGGAAAAGCAATATTTGATGCTCTAGAGGCAAGGGGCTGCATTGATGATTACGATACGCGCGATCAGGCTATTGACGCGCTTGTTGAAGACTACATGTCCTCTGGCGCAAGTGTTGATCAAAGACTCGTTCTCGGCAGCACGCGGAAAGATGTAAGAGACTTGAACGAAAAAATACGATCTGCAATGGCCTCCGCTGGTCTTGTTGATTCTTCTGCGGTCAGCGTATCGGTTGTCAATAAGAGTGATAAGTATTTTATTGATCTGTCGCCAGGGGATCGTATCGCTTTCACGAAGAATGATGAAAAGGGCCTAGGGGTTGTAAATGGCGATTCAGGGACGCTATTGAGTGTGGAAAAAGGCAAGTCTGGCGGCTATGACATGGTTGTTAGGTTGAGGTCTGAAACGCCTGCCAAAGATGGGAAATTGGTTAGTTTCAATACGGACTCGTTCAATAATATTCGACACAACTATGCCGTCACTATTCATGATAGTCAGGGGCAAGGTAAAGAGGATGTTTTCCATCTTGCTCATTTAGGCGTGATGGATAATCACAGTGCTCTAGTTGCCTTCACTCGCCTTACAAAGGGTAAATATACGATGTATGGCGACACCGAAACTATTGAGCGCATTCATGAGCGCATGGGGATGGAGCGATTGAAGGCGAATGCCACAACTGAGGGTATTTTAAAGGACGCAAAACAGATTGATAAAAATCACATTGCTCTCAGCCAGCTGCGGAGCTCTATCGAGGCATTTAATGGTCTGGATAAGAAGCGGGATGGACAAAGGATTGATAATATTCAGAAGACGAGAAAGACAATCAACGTGTTCGGGCTTGGTTCCTGAAATCACAAGGTCAAAGTTAGGAGCAGGGACGCTCCGATTGATACTGCCGCCATCAAAGCGGCGAGCTTAAAAAAAGGGAATCTTCTGCGTGGTATCTGCCAGGACAACGTTCCGGCTAAATACTGTCTCTGCCGCGTTGCTCTCTTCCAGGGATCACATGTAATGCCTGGAGGCTTCGCATAGATCTTGCAACCTGCTTTCGCTGCATTGATCCTCCACGCATATTCGTATTCCGACGCTTGAGCCTCTGTCGCGTTGACAGAGCCGAGATTGATTACGTCGAACGGCTTGCCTTCCCATCCGCCTCTTAAACTTCTGTGCTGCTTTTGACGTTGATCCAGGTCAACTGTTTGGCCGATGTAGACGTGTCCATTTTCAAAAATTAAGGCGTAGAGTGTTCGTGATCTTACGTGATACTTTTGATCTCGCTTCCAGCTCATGGGTCTCCTTATGTATGTTTGATAACTCATACATAAGCGGAAACTGAGATATGGCAAGCGGTTATTCGGAAATAAAAAAGGGACCCTGAGGTCCCTTTGCTATATCTGAGGTTTACCAGGGTAAAAAAGACCACCCGCTGGCCGTCTTGAATCGCAGGTATTTTTCAAGCTGTTGTTCAAGTGTCTTTAGGTTGTCTTCAAAGCGCTGGAGTGCGGCCGACCTGTTTTCCCGGCTTTTCGTTAACACACGTCCATCTGCAGAAACTTCTTTTTCCATTATTTCAATTCTTTCCTTTATGCCTGTAGCCATAGCTCCAGCATCTTTGATCTTTTCTAATGTTCCGTAAATTCCATCGGATTTCTTGAAAAGGAACTTTGATTCACGGAAGGCTTTGATCATGTTGGCTTCGCTCACCTTGAGTGAAGCGTCAGATTTTCCCCACAGCACTTGATAGTATTCAAGTGCGGTCGTGTAAATTGCAAATCTCTTGTTATACAGATCCAGCCTCGATTTTGAACTGGCAATCTTCATTTGCGATAGGGCTATAAGGATCGTTGCAATACTTAGAAATACAGTCACTGTATCTTTGTCGAAACTTATATTCATCAGTTCTTAGCTCTTGAAGGATGCGCTGGATTTAATCTGATTCATAATGATTTGGCAAGCATATTCCACGAACAAAGGCCCCAAAGGGCCCTTGCCGAGATACAGATCACCTCCTTTTCTGCCGACACATTCTTTAGCGCCCCAAGTTGATTGACACTCCGACGCCACCCATTGCTTTACCTCTTGCGCTATACGAGAAACCACCCGAAACGCTGGTTCGCTCTGAAACACGAGCTCTCCAACCCACAGCCAGCGCTGCCTCATTACCGCTAAAGCCGATGCCAGCAGAAGCCTGGACTTCGCCTACGGCAGCTGGGACGTTCGCGGCCGCCATCATCGACATGGCCGCTACTTGAGCTCCCATTGCATCAATGCGACGGTCCTGGCGATCAATGCGCCTGTTGGTTTCGTCCCAGCGATCATTAAGAGCGGTCTGCATGTCATAGACCTGGCCACCGTTCACCGCATCCGTTGAACCTTTCTCTATGCGCCCAGCTGCCACGCCTGTGACGCGCTGGTTACCGGCATTGATACCATCCCTTGTCATGGATGGGCCGCCTTCAATGGAGACTCCTTTGGCGTCCATGGTTGTTGCGCCGATCTTGACGCTGCCGTTTTCACTGAGGACTACGTTGTCAGCCACACCCACTGTTTGAGTGCCATCCTGGTTCTCGCTGACTTCGATGTTCTTGCCTGCGACAGATTTGCTGCCGCTACCACCGCCAACGCCATCTTTTCCGTCAACACCTTTGAGAGAAGCAAGCCATTCCTTTTCAGTGCCGCTGTAACCATTGTCTACGGCAACTTCATAGGCGCTCCGGCCATCTGCGCCGTTTGCACCTGCAGGGCCTTGAGGTCCAGTTCCAGGGGAGGATGCGCCAATGCGGTTGTCTAAGTAGACAAGAGCGTCATTCACATTATTGAAACTAGGACCGCTGGGCATCGCAAAGCTTGGGTTGGTCCAAATCCCAGTTGTTGGATCATATGAAGCCCCGCCGCCGAACCACACGGCTTGCCTGGACACTGCGGTTTGAGTTTGACGGACACGCAAATCTACTGCTCTAACTTGCCCGGTATTAGCCGCATCGTTGTCTTCAATGCCGCCAGCAACATTCTTCAGACGCTTATCATCGCCTGCTCTGCCAAAAGATACAGTCCCGTCTTCAGAGCACTCAGCGCCATAGCCAATTGCCGTGCATTTCGCTGTCGCGGATGAAAATGCTCCTACTGCAGTCGATTGGTCGGCATATGCGTTTGCCTGGTGGCCTGCCGCAAGAGAACCCTCGCCGTTGGCATTGGCATTAGAACCGTAGGCTGAAGACTGATTTCCAGCCGCACGTGCCGATGGGCCACCTGCTACTGAATTTTCGCCTGTAGCTAGCGCTGGATCATTTTTAGATGGATCCCCATTAGCAGCGAAATAGGGATTGCCTGTTCCGGGGATTGTAGGGATGCCAGCCAAGGCATCGTTTAATTGTTTGAGGTTTACGGCATCTGTATCAGCTGTGCCCGCGTTTACGCCTGTTAATTGGCGATTTCCAAAGGCTACTGTGTTAGCCCTTCCACCTGTTGAACCGCCGATGGCGATTGAGTCCGGGGCGTCTGCTTTAGCTCCAGGACCAATTGCCGCAGTTGCACCGCCAGTAACATAAGCGTTTGGGCCGATAGCAACGCCATTTCCACCAACTACACCATTGCTTTCAACTCTCGCGTCTCGGCCAATTGCAACCCCGCCGCCGTCGTTAACGCCTCCAGCGTAAGCGCCATTACCGATAGCAACACCTTTTCGACCTGCGGACGCATTGTCTCCCACAACGGTGCTTCCATAAAATGCCTTTGAGTTTCGACCTATTGCTATGTTCGGTCCGTATTCGCCGTTATCAAATTGAGTCTCTGCATTTGCGCCAATGGCAATGTCATAGCTTCCTATTGCGCGTGCTGCTCCGCCTGTTTCGGGGCCGTTAACAGCAATTCTGTTACTGCCACTTCCCGCAGCGACTGTTTCATTCAGCTGTTTAACGTTTACAGCGTCGTAGTCGCCCACTCCCTTGGCAACACCTACTATTCTTTTTCCCTCTGGTTTCCCGCCACCGACTGCAACGGTGTCGTATTGATCGGCGATTGTATTTGCTCCAATAGCAACTGCTCCATTTGCGGTTGCTTTTGCATTGGATCCAATGGCGATTGTGTTTTGATCTTTAGCTTGAGCGTTTTCACCTACAGCAACTCCACCTTGCTGGGTTGCAATTGCTTTGCTGCCTATTGAAACTGAAGCGCTTGCCGCTTGTGATTGCTCACCTATTGCGACACCGCCTGCAATTGCTTTTGATTGCTTGCCGATTGAAACGGCTGTCGCGGTAATATTTTCAATGTCCCAAGAATTGCCGTTCCAGGTCATTCTCTGGAACATGCCTGTAGTGGCACTGGCTAAATCGCCAATAGCAACATCGCCTTGTGCCGCCGCAGTGGAACCATCGCCAATCTGAATTAATGAGGCGTTGGCAAGGCCCGCTGAAAGCAGTGCCATCGCCGCAATTGCTAACCTGGATTTGTTTAATTTGCTTTTCATTAATTTGCTCCTTTGGGCTTTGCCATGATGTTGGTTGTGGTGGATTTGCTGCATAGGAATGTGGGTTTTAAAATGTTTACTTCGCTGGCATTCCCCGGAATAGAAAGGCTGGTTGGCCTCTCAAGCAGAGCCTTATCATTTCCTTCGAAAGGAATGGAGGCTGAATAAATACCGTTTGCATTTGTTTTTGTTTTCCAAGTGCGACTGCCGTCCAGTATTTCCACTTCAACATCGGCCAATGGCTTATCAAGCCAGACTGCTCCGCGTATGTGGCATAAATTCCCGTCAACTAAGGCTATTGGCTGGATTGCCAGTTGCTTAATTAAGGCGATATCTTCTTTGGCTGTTGCTGCGTTTGCGCTTAATGTCGCTAAAAAAAGCGATAGCGCAATTGCGGGTTTAATGATTGGCATTACCTGGCCTCCTTTTAAATTTGTGGTTCTACCTATCCACAAATAACAGGAGATTGGGTTTGCGCAAGGGGCGGTTATTAGAATATTGCGCGCACAAAAAAGCCCCCTCTTTCGAGGGGGCTGGAGACACGACCGTCTCGTAATGTCTAATTTACGTCGAGGAAGGAGGAGCCTCTTTCAATCAGACACTTATACTCTTAGCACCATTTTAAATTAGCGCAAGTCGTGTATTTGAATTAATAAAATAGAAGCACTCTGCCCACGTGGATGTTTGGGCGGTGTTCCGCATGGTCGGGCCCAAATGCTATCTGACAACGTGCGAGTGAGCGCACTGGCTGGATCTATGCCTGCCGTAGGTAGCCAGAGGGTAGCCAAATTGTGTCTGCGAAGCTGGCGGCCATGAAAGCGCCATATAAAACAATGAGATAAGTGGTCGCTCCCGCCCCACGCTATAACTGCTTCATCAGCGGGGTGTGTTCCTTGGACGCCTTGGCGTTGCTGGTGTTGTCTTTTGTATCAGTCACTTGGGGCGTTTCGCGTCTTGGGCAGGGCGTCGGGGCGTGGCCATGCGGGCATGGCCGGGGGGACCGTTAGTGTAGCGATCTGGACCGATCGATGATCCGGCCAGAGGCCCAGGGGCAGGCGCGGTTGCCCGCGACTGTCCGTACGCCAACGCAGGCCCCCGTACACCTGCGGTTTGGTTGATTTCCATGGGACCCCACGGTAGTGTCAGCCCCGGCGATTTCCGCCAAACGGCCTCCATGGAAACCGGGGCGGCTCATTCCCTGGCGGGCGTTGATGGAAAGAGAAAGAACCAGCATGACTGCAGCCTGCATGGCCGCCGAACCCCGCTGCACCTGGCGTACCCTCCTGCTCAGCATCCTGGTCGCCATCGTTCCGCTTGCCGGATCCGCGCCGTACACCCTGTTGAAGGCGGTGGTACTGCTGGTGCTGCTGGTCACGGGGGTGGTGCTGATCCGCCGCCAGCCCGATGTCCGGCTGCGCTACCGCATCGCACGTTTCATCGTGATCGTCTGCTTCCTGCGCCTGGCCTATGCCTTCTACAGCATTGCCTGGCACGGCCTGCGCTGGAACGAACTGGACCTGCCGGCACAGACGCTGCTCTACCTGGGCACGGCGGCCGTATTCGCAACGGTGCTGGACTGGCGCCTGATCTGGAAGATCTTCGCGCTGTCCACCCTGGTCTTCGGCGGGTCGTGCATTGTCCAGCACCACGTGATGGGCCTTGAGCGCGCGCATGGTTTCAGTGGCGGAGAATGGACGGCCATCGAGTTCACCATGGTGACGCTGTGCATGGCGCTGTTCTCGGTCATTCGCCTGATCCAACCGAACGTGCATCCGGCCGAGCGCTGGCTGCATGGCATCGCCATTGCCGTAGGGGTGTACGGCTCGATCCTGGCACAGAGCCGGGGACCGATCCTGGCGTTCGTTCCGGCCATGCTGATGGTGATCGCCGTGCACGTGCGGCGCACCGGGCGCTGGCGCGGCGCGCTGGGCTTCGTCGTGGCGCTGGTCATCGGCGTGGTCGGTGCCACCACGGTGCTCAACCACCAGGTCATCCAGCGCTTTGGAGAGGTCAGTGGCGAGATCTCCGGTTTCAGCCAGGAAAACGAGGTGGGTTCGGTCCGCGAGCGCATCGCCATGTGGGGCGTGGCGATCGACGGATTCGCCGAGCACCCGGTGGCCGGCGTGGGCCTGAACCAGTTCGGCAACTATGCCCGCGAGGGCATCAGCCGCGGCGAGGTGTCCGATTCGATCTCCCGCTACAACCATCCGCACAATGAATATCTGGAAGCGGCGGTGACCGGTGGCGTGCCGTTGCTGGTGATCATGCTGCTGTTGTTCATCCTGCCGGGCTTCCATTTCGTGCGGCGTGTCGGCCATGCCGATGAAACCACGGCGATGATCGCCACCGCTGGGCTTGCCGTGGTCATCGTTTACGCACTGTCGGCGTTCACGGACAACGTGTTCTACCGGGCGATGCCGCATTCGTTCTATTTCTATCTTGTGCTGGGCTTCATGCTGGCCACCGCCCTGCCTGCGCGCGATGTGCGCAGGCAAGGGGGGGCCTGCTGATGGCGCATATCCATCTGCTTGCAGCCGACAACCAGCGTGGCCTGACCCACGACATCCAGGTGATCGAGCGTTCGCTGCAGCAGCTGGGCCACGAGGTGACCGTCAGCCGTCTGGACGCAGTGCGCAACGGTGGCGCGTGGAAACTCCGCGGGATGCGCCTGCGCAGGCTGCTGGCCTCATGGCTGAGCCTGGGGCGCACGCCGGCTCGTTTCGATATCAACATCTCGCTGGAGCATGTGCGGCCGGCGAGCTTCGGCCTGGCCAGGGTCAATCTGCTCATCCCGAATCCGGAATGGGTGTCCGCGCGCAGCCTGCGCATCCTGCCGCGCTTCGATGCGCTGCTGACCAAGACCGAAGACGCTACGCGCATCTTCAATGCGCTGGGCATGCGCGCGCTGGAAGTCGGTTTCTGCAGCCGCGACCGCTACGACCCAGCGGTGCCGCGCAAGCCCCGCAGCTTCCTGCACGCGGCGGGCAGCAGCCACATGAAGGGAACGGCGACGCTGGTCAAAGTCTGGAAACGGCACCCCGAATGGCCGTTGTTGACCGTCCTGCGCGGCGGGCCTTCGGACGAGGACGAGGCCGGTGCCGCGAACCTGCGCATCGTCCGTGAACGACTGCCCGACGAGGAGGTGCAACGCCTGCAGAACGAGCATGCGTTCCACTTGTGCCTGTCGCAGACGGAGGGTTGGGGCCACTACCTGGTGGAGGCGATGAGCTGTGCGGCGGTGGTGATCACCTGCGATGGCGCGCCGATGAACCAGATGATCGACGAAAGCCGCGGTCTTCTGGTTGCTGCCCATGAAGGCCCGCCGTGTCACTTGTCCAGGACCTGGCATGTGGATGAAGCAGCGCTGGAACAGGCTGTGGAGCGCGCCTTGGCGATGGACGAGGCTGAATGGCGCCGGCTGGGCGCCAATGCACGCGCGTGGCACCTGGCGACCGAGGTTGCGTTCCCTCTGCGCCTCAGCGAAGCCCTGGCCAAGGTCTGAGGCCAGCGTACCGTTGCCTCATCGCGCTCAGGCCGGTATCAGGGTGATCTGCGGATGCCCGCTGAAGATTTCCATCACGATCTCGAAGTAGGTCTGGCCACGGCCCTGCTCCAATGCTGCCAGCGTGTCGCGGATGGCCGCATGATTGAACCGGCCGGCCTGCTCAAGCTTTGCCTGCAGCCATGCCCGCGTGGTCTCGTAGCCCAGCGCCGCGCGGCTGTGCGCGATATCCCGCCACACCACCGTTGCGGCGGGATGACCGGCGAGCGCGCCATAGCCGCCCCACAGTAGATCATCCAGCGCGTCCAGGCTGGGCCCCAGTCGCCAGTCCTCGCTGGCCATGAATACACGGTTGATTTCCACGTACAGGCTGGCGATGTCGTTGATGGACGTGCCTTCGATGTGCAGGACAAGTGGCATGTGTCGACTCTGGATGAATCTGCCCGGTTGCGGCGGTTGCTGCATTCTGCAGGCCTTGCCCAGATTCATGGTGTAAAGGCGGCGTGATTTTCCTCGTGCGTCGGGATTTCAGTGGTGGAGAAAATCCGTGCGGCACCGCGATTAACTGCCGGATTTCATGCCTGTCTGCACAGTTCCATATATTTGGATCGTTCCATATATAAACTCCCATAAAGTTTCCCTGCGCTGCGCCGCCATCGAACGTACGGCCACGATCAAGGGAATTGAGATGCTTGCCTTACGTAATCTCCGTGTGGGATCCCGGCTTGGCGCCGGCTTCGGTCTGCTGCTGCTGTTCATCATGGCCATCATTGGCCTGGTGCTGTACGGAAATCACCTGAAATCCGCCCAGTTCGAGAAAGTGGTGGACGTCAACATGGTGAAGATGCGGCTGTTGAACGACATGTTGGATACCAACAATGCGGTGCTGATGCATCGGCGCCTGATGGTGATCAAGCGTGGCGAGGATTTCGACAGGGATTATCAGAAGGCGCAGGAGTTGTCGCAGACCTACGACGGCATCTGGGCCAAGTACATCAAGATTCCGCGCGATGCCACCGGCGATGCGCTGGTTGCGAAAATCGACGCGGCACGCAAGGCCACCGATGCCTCCACCCAGCATCTGCACGAGCGCATGAAGGCCGGTGATTTCGACGGCGCGGCCAAGGAACTGCTCGCCGAGCACGGGCTGGCAACCGCGTGGAACGAAGCCATCTCGAGCTTGCTGCGGCATCAGGAGACGCTGACCGCGCGCAGCCGCGAGGAGTACCGATCAACCGAGTCCTGGACCGGCACGTTGTCGATCGTGTTCGGTGTGATGAGCCTGTTGCTCGGTTCGCTGGCCGCCTGGGCGATCACCCGCAGCCTCACCCGCCCGCTGGAAGGGGCGGTGAAGTTGGCTGACGGCATCGCTGGTGGTCGCCTGGACAGTGTCATCGATGCCTCGGGCAACGATGAGGTGACCCAGCTGCTCAGGTCGATGCAGCGCATGCAGGCGCAGCTGCAGTCGGTCATGGCCGCGCAGGGGGAGCTGGCACGCCAGCACGATGCGGGCAGCCTCAGCTACCGCATGGACGAGAGCGCATTCCCCGGCGACTACGGACGCATGGTGCACGAGACGAATGCGCTGGTCGGTTCGCACGTGCAGGTACAGAATCGGTTGATCGAGGTGATGAAGCACTACGCCCGCGGCGATCTGTCGGTGGACATGGATCCGCTGCCCGGCGAGAAGGCGGCGATCACCCAGGCCATGGACGAGACCAAGTCCAGCCTGTCGGCGATCAACAGCGAGATCCGCCGGCTGGCAACCGCTGCAGCGGCCGGTGACTTCAGCCTGCGCGGCGATGAAGACCGCTTCGCCTACGATTTCCGCGACATGGTGGCCGGGCTCAATCGCCTGATGCAGACCACCGACGAGAACCTGGTGCAGGTGTCGACCCTGCTGCAGGCGATCTCGCGCGGCGACCTGACCGTGCGCATGCAGGGTGACTTCCACGGCGTGTTCGCCCGCATGCGTGATGACTGCAATGCCACCGTCGATCAGCTCAAGCAGATCGTCGGCCGCATCCAGTCCAGCGCCTCCAGCATCAATCTGGCCGCAGGTGAAATTGCTTCGGGCAACACCGACCTGTCGCGGCGTACCGAACAGCAGGCGGCGAACCTGGAAGAAACGGCGGCATCGATGGAGGAGCTGACCTCCACCGTGAAGCAGAATGCCGAGCATGCACGGCAGGCCAACCAATTGGCCATCGGCGCGCATGGTGTTGCGTCCCAAGGCGGTGAAGTGGTGGGCCAGGTGGTGACCACGATGTCGGCCATCGAGGCCTCGTCGAAGAAGATCGCCGAGATCATTTCGGTCATCGACGGCATCGCCTTCCAGACCAACATCCTGGCATTGAACGCGGCGGTCGAAGCTGCGCGTGCCGGGGAACAGGGCAGGGGCTTTGCAGTGGTGGCCAGCGAAGTGCGTACGCTGGCGCAGCGCTCGGCGGGTGCGGCCAAGGAGATCAAGGGGCTGATCGAGGATTCGGTCGGCAAGGTCGCCGATGGCTCGGCGCTGGTCCGCCAGGCGGGCACCACGATGGGCGAGATCGTGGCCTCGGTGCAGCGCGTGACTGACATCATGGCCGACATCTCCGCCGCTTCGCAGGAGCAGAGCTCGGGTATCGAGCAGGTCAACCAGGCGGTGGTGCAGATGGACGAGACCACTCAGCAGAATGCGGCGCTGGTGGAAGAAGCCAGCGCGGCGGCACGTTCGATGGAAGAGCAGGCCAACCTGCTGGCCGAGGCGGTATCGGTGTTCCGCACAGGCGCCGCCACGGCAGCGGCAGTGGTACGCCCTGCGTTGGCCGCGGTGGCTGCGACGGTCACCCCGGTGCGCCGGCCCGCTGCGCTTTCACCCCGAATCGAGCCGACACTGGCGGCCAACGCCGGGGGCTGGGAAGAGTTCTAGCAAGGCAGCACGCCGGTAGGGAGACGGCGCCCATCACGATGGCTGGTCGTGATGGGCGCGGATTTTCTTCCTGAACGCGCGATGGCCGATGAGGCGGCGGACACGCGCATTTCACTTCCGGTTGCCAACCGCGGGAGGACACTTGCGCCATACCGGAACGCAGGAGATGGCCATGAAGACCTCGACCCGATTGCTTGTGCTGGGCACGCTGCTGGCGGCTACGTCGGTGGCCGGTGCGCAGACCTACGGGCCGCGCGATGAAGGACGCCGATTCAACGATGGCAGCCGCGTGGTCTGCAAGAACGTGGAAGTGCAGCGCAACTCGCGCGATCCCAATCGCATTGCCGGTACTGCCACCGGCGCGGTGATCGGCGGCCTGCTGGGCAACCAGGTGGGCGGCGGCAATGGCAAGAAACTGGCCACCGTGGCCGGTGCCGTCGCCGGTGGTGCAGCCGGTCGCCAGATCCAGGGCAACAGCCAGCAGAAGAACGGCGACCGCGTGGTGGAACGCCGCTGCGAGCGCGTCTACCGCTGATTGACCGACCTGGTTGGCCCTTCCACGATGCAGTATCCGAACGCCGGCCTCGCGCCGGCGTTCTTCGTTGCAGGAAAAGGGGACGGAGGGGATTAAGTCGTAATTCCCCAAACCGGCCGCTTACGACTTAATCCCCTCCGTCCCCTTTTTTGCGAGGAGGCGCCAGCTGGCAAGGCTGCCGTAGAGCACAAGCAGGACGGTGAGGGTGATCAGTTCGTGGCTGACTTCGGCCAGGCTGGCGTCCATCTGGTTCAGGCGCACCATCAGGTTGATGCCCGAGGTGGTCGGCAGCAGCTGCGCCAGCCAGACCAGCGGTTGCGGCGTCATCACCGCCGGCCACGACAGGTTGGCCAGGAAGAACAGCGGGATCGAGGTGGCGATGATGTACTGGAAGGCGCGTTCGCGGGTGCGGAAAAAGCTGCCGACGAACAGCCCGAAGGCCACGGTGGCGGCGATGAACAAGGTGCCGCCCAGCAGCTGGCCCAGCGGATTGCCGCCGCGCGGGTAGTCCTGCACCCAGGCGGTGAAGCCGGCGTAATAGAACAGGCCAAACAGGCCGATCAGGCCGAAGCCCAGTGCCATGCCGGCCAGGGTCGGCAGGTCGAAGCGCAGGCGCCGGCCGAGTGCGAGACGACGGCCACCGAGCAGGACGCCGATGCCCATCAGCAGGGTCTGGTGCACGATCAGCTCGGCCACGCCGGGCACGATGGCGCTGCCATAGCCTTCCTGTGTGTTGTACAGAGGGCGCTGCACCAGGGTGACCGGTGGTGCCTGTGGCGCGCCCATGAAGGCCGCCTGGCCGACCACGGCATCACGTCCGAACGCGCCCAGTGCATCGGCCACGCTGCCCAGCACCCAACTGGCACGGCCCAGGTAGGCGCCGTTGCCCAGCAGCACCAGCTTGGCCGGATGGCCGCGCAGGATGTCGCGCTCCAGGTTGGCCGGGATCAGCACGATGCCTTCGGCGTGGCCGGCTTCCAGCTGCTGGCGCGCGCTGTCGATGTCTGCCGGTTGTCCGACCACGCGCGCAACACGGAGTGCATCGAGCTTGCGCAGCAGCTCGCGGCTGGTCGCGCTGTGGTCTTCATCCACCACCAGCACCGGCAGGTTGCCGGCCACCTGGTGACGGTACGCGGCCGGGTAGAAGAACGAGTACAGGATTACCGCGCCGACCATCACCACGATCGCATAGCGGTCGCACAGCACCGCCATCAGGGTCTGCCGCAGGCTGCGCCAGAGTGCGCTCATGCGTCGGCCCCTGCGGGATGTGCGGCGGCAGGCGTGCGCGCAAAGGCGATCAGGCGCAGTCCACCGATGCCGCCGGCCACCACTGACATCAGCAGCAGCGTGGCCAGCGGCCATGCCGAAACCTGCAGCGGCGAACCGATGAACTGCTGCTGGGTCTGCAGCTTGATGTAGGCGCTGAGCGGCAGCAGCTGATGCCAGATGCGGGTGAACAGGGGGCCATCCAGCACCGGGAAGGTGGCGCTGGAGAACGCCAGTGCGGTGCCGATGCTGAGGCCGACCGCGGACAACGCGGTGCCCATGTCGCGGGTGACGCCGACGAAGAACAGCGCGTAGGCGGCGGTGGCCAGATAGAACAGGGGTTGTGCGAGCAGCAGCAGGAGCACGCTGCCCGCCACACCATCGCCGCGCAGCCAGGCCAGGTAACCGATGCCGAGCGCGCCATACAGCGAGAACAGCAGGATGTACGGCGCGACCTTGCCGGCAATCGCAGCCCACGGCGTGCGGCCCAGCCAGGCGGGCAGGGTGCCGTCGCGGATTTCGCGGCCGAGGCTGCCGGCCACCGCAAGTGCCAGCACCAGCGACAGCACCGCCGGGAAGATCAGCGGCAGCAGGAACAGCTCGTAGCTGCGCGCTGGGTTGTACAGGATATCCGACTGCACCGCGATCGGTGCCGCACGCAGCTTGGCCGGACCGACCTGCAGGCCGATGCGCTCGCGCAGCAGGCGCGCGTTCCAGGCCGAGACCGCGTCGCCGATATCGCGCGCCGCGGACTGGCCGGTGGTCATGTAGGTGGCGTTGTAATAGGCGAACACGGTGCCCTGGCGTCCACGCAACGCCTGCCGGGTGACATCGCGCGGCACCAGTACGATGGCGAACACATCCAGCCGACGCAGCTGCGAACGTGCGTCTTCCAGGTCCACCGGCTGGCTGGCGATGCGCACGCCGGGGCTGGCATCGAGCATGCGCAGCAGCAGGCGGCTGTCGCTGCTGTGGTCGAGGTCGACCACGGCGATCGGGATATCGCGCATCACCGAGGGGGTGAACATCCACGCCATCACGGCCAGCATCAGCAGGGGCAGCAGGGTGACCAGCAGCAGGTCGGCGCGGTTGCCGCGCAGCGACCGCAGCTCGCGCCGCCAGCTGACGGCGAAGCCGCTGCTGTCGGGGCTCAGTGCTGGGGCCATGCGAACAGCACGCTCATGCCGGGGCGGAAGCCCTCGATGCGGCGTACCGGGCGCACCCGCACCTCGAAGCTGCGGACGTCGTAGCCGGACGACTGGCGGGTGGTCCGCCAGGTCGCATAGTCACCGGCCGGATTGATGAAATAGACCTCGAACTCGCCTTCCTGGCCAAGCGCCGGCACGCTGCCCCGCAGCTTGCTGCCGACCTTCAGGCCCTGCATCTGCGATTCGCGCAGGTTCATCGCTACCCACATGCGGTCGATGTCGACCAGGGTGAACACCGGATAGCCCGCTGGCACCAGTTCGCCCGGGTCGGCCATGCGCTTGTTGATCTCGCCGGCCACCGGCGCGCGTCCTTCCACTTCGACACGCGCGGCGTTGACTTCGGCCACCGCACCCTCTGCCTGTTGCACCTGGCCCTGCGCGGCACGCTTGTCCTGCTCGCGCGCGCCGGCCAACGCCATGTCGTACTGCGCGCGGGCGGCACGGGCCAGTTCACGCGAACTGGTGGCCTGGGCATGCGCTTCATCGCGCTTCTGCCGGGTCATCACCCCTTCGTTGAACAGGTTCTGCACGCGCTGGTAGGTGGCTTCGGCCAGCGTCGCACCGGCTTCGGCCCGCTTCCAGTTGGCTTCGGCGGCGCGGATGTCTTCGCTGCGCGCGCCTTCGTCGGCCTTGTCGGCCACCGCCTGTGCGGCGGCCAATGCGCCGTGCGCCTGCTGTTCCTTGGCGGCCACTTCCTGGCTGTCGAGCAGGAACAGCACCTGCCCGGGCTGCACGCGGTCACCCTCGCGCACCTTCAGCTCGGCCACGCGCGCGGTGATCTTGGCGGCCACGTTGATCGTGTCCGCATCGGCCATGCCCTGGATCTGGTCGCCTGGGCTGCGCCAGGCCAGCCACAGGCCCAGCACCACCACGACCAGCAGCACCACTATCAGGATCGGTCCCAACCGGCGCTTGCCCGGGGGCGTCGTCGCATCGTCGTGCAGCACATCACTCATGGTCGATCACCTCGTCCGCACGCCGCCGGAACTCTTCGAAACGGTCCATCTGTCCACTGACCTCCAGCAACTGTGCCAGCGCAATATCGTATTGGTAGGCGGCCTGTGCGCGCTCGACGCGGGCGCCGCCGAGGCCGAGCCGCGCGTCGATCACATCCAGCGAGGTGGCCTGGCCTTCGCGGAACGCCAGCTCCTGCAGGCGCAGGTTTTCCTGTGCCTGGGCAATGCTGCTGTCGAGCAGCACGTACTGCTGGCGCGCGGTTTCCAGTTCGTTCCAGGCCTTGCGCACGCCCAGCGCGACCTGGTTCTCGGCCTCGCGCAGGCCCGCTTCGGCCTGGTCCTGCTGCGCACGCGCGGCGCTGATCTGCGCCGGCCGCGAATTCGGCGACAGGAAGGTGTACTTCAGGCCGATGCCGAACGCCCAGTCCGGATCGGTCAGCATTTCGTCGCGGCGGCGGAAGTCGTACTGGCCGAAGGCAAAGATCTGCGGTTTCAGCTTGGCCTGCTGCACGCGCACGCCCTGTTCGGCCTGCGCCACCATCGCCCGCAGGCGTGCGATCTGCGGTTGGCGCGCCTGCGCCGTACGCTCGAAGCTGGCCACCGGTTCCAGCGGCACGCGCTGCACGAACAGCGGCGACACCGGCTGCACCTCGCCACCACTGCGCAGCAGCGTGGCCAGTGCGGCCTTCAGCGTGGCCAGGTCGTTCACTGTCTTCTGGTATTCGCGCTCGGCCTTGTCGCGGGCCACGGTGGCCTGCAGGCGCTGCGCGCGGGTGGCGAAGCCCTCGCGTTCCAGTTTCTCTGCGTCGGACAGGTGGCGGTTCAGGCCATCGCGCACGTCGCGGCGCACGTCCACCGCCTGCTCGGCCAGGCGCTGGCCGAAATAGGCCTGGGCCAGCTGCACGGTCAACGATTGGCGCTGTGCTTCGCGCTCGGCACTGGCCTGTTCGTGGGCGGCGCTGGCCGCACGTTGCGCGGCGGGAATCACACCACCGGTGTACAGCGGCAGCACCGCGGTCACCACCGGGCGGGTACGCCAGTCGCGTTCGGTGAACGACAGCGGCGAGTCGATGCCATAGGCCTCGGCCACCGGTGCCAGCGAACCCAGTGGCAGGGTGAGGGTCTTCTGGAACTGCAGTCGGCGCACTTCGCCGGTGATCTCCGGCAGGCGCAGCAGGCGGGTGGCGTCCTGCAGGTCCTGCTTGTTGCGCACCGCTGCATCAGCGGCGGCCAGTGCATCGGAGACCTGCTCCAGGCGCTGCCGTGCCTGTTCCCAGTCCAATGCGGGTGCATCGGTGAGACTCTGCGCCGGCACAGCCAGTGGCAGGCAGGCTGCCAGCGCCAGCGCGGTCTTCGCGCCGTGTATCCTTGTACGTCGGCCGATCACGCCCATGCCGTCCCAATGGTGAAGAAGTGCGCAAACGGTAGTGCGCGCGGCGTGAAGCCCGGGTCTGCGGTCATCGGTTTGTCCTCAACGAAGGGTGCCGCTGGCCGCAGTGCGCAGCGCCTGGGTGATGTGCTGCAGCGTGCTTGAACGTACGGCGGCATGCTGCCAGTACAGCGGCACGTCGAGCCAGCGGCGGGGTTCCAGTACCACCACGCGGCCGGCGCGCACGGCGGGCGCGACCAGGGTTTCCGGGGCCATGCCCCAGCCGAGTCCGCACGCGGCGGCTTCGACGAAACCGGTGGAGGAGGGCAGGTAGTGTAGCGGCGGCTGCAGCCGCGCGCGGGTCAGGCGCCGCACGAAGCGCCACTGCAGTTCATCCTTGCGGTTGAACACCAGCATCGGCGCGCGCGCCAGGGCCGCGGCCTGCATGCCATCGCTGAAGTACTGGCGGGCGAAGCTGGGGGAGGCGATGGCGTGGTAGCGCATCGCGCCGAGCGGGTGCACGTTGCAACCCTTCACCGGCTGGCTTTCGGCAGTGACTGCGCCGAGCACGCTGCCATCGCGCAGCAGCTGCAGGGTATGGTCCTGGTCGTCCATGCGCAGGTCGAACAGGTAGCCATGGCGCTGGTGCAGGTCGCCGATGGCCGGCACGAACCAGGTATCGAGCGAGTCGTCGTTGACCGCCAGCGGGATCGGCGTGCGCGCAGCGTCGCTGCCACGCTCGGGCAGCAGCTCGGCCAATGCCTCGGCCTCCAGCGCCTGCATCGGCCGGACCCGGCGCAGCAGCGCTTCGCCTGCGGCGGTGGGGCGGCACGGTGCCTGACGTACCACCAGTACCTGGCCGAGCCTGTCCTCCAGCGCCTTGATCCGTTGCGACAGGGCCGACGGGCTGATCGACAGGCGGCGTGCCGCGGCCTCGAAGCTGCCTTCTTCCAGCACCGCGGCAAACGCGGCCAGTTGTGGATGTACCAGATCCATGCCGGTGCCTCTTCAGTTTTCCTGCACAGGATAAAGAAAAATCAGATTGTCTAAACAGGGTCGGCGGCCGCACCCTGCGCGTCCCCTCGCTGCCTGGCCTGTCCTGATGTGGATCGCCGCTACCGCCGCCGGCCTGTTCGCAGGTGCCGGCCTGATCATCGCCATCGGCGCGCAGAACGCCTTCGTGCTGCGCCAAGGCCTGCAGCAGCGCCATGTGGGCAGGGTGGTGCTGGCCTGTGCCGGCGCGGACATCGTGCTGATCCTGGCCGGCGTCGGTGGCATGGGCGCGCTGGTGCTGCAGTGGCCGCTGCTGCTGCAGGTGCTGCGCTTCGGTGGCGCGGCCTTCCTGCTCTGGTATGGCCTGCAGGCGGGGCTGCGCGCATGGCGCGGTGGCAGTGCGCTGGCCGCCGCCGAGGCGCAGGGCGGCAGCGGACGGCAGGTACTGCTGACCTGCCTGGCCTTCACCCTGCTCAACCCGCATGTCTATCTGGATACCGTGGTGCTGTTGGGCAGCCTGTCCACGCGTTACCCGGGCGAACTGCGCTGGGCCTTCGCCGCCGGTGCCTGCGCTGCCAGCGTGGCCTGGTTCTGCACGCTGGGCTATGGCGCGCGCCTGTTGCAGCCAGTGTTCCGCAGGCCGGGTGCCTGGCGGGTACTGGATGCAGGCGTGGCGATCTTCATGTTCTGCCTGGCGACGTTGTTGCTGCTGCGTCCTTTATCGCCATGAGTGCGTGACGTACGCCGGTGTTGCGTATGTGTTCCACCGGTACGGTTCACGTGGCCGGATACAGCGCGGATAATGCGCGCCTGGTCGCGACCCCGCCGCGCATGCCGTCGTTCGGCAGCCCCCCGGTCGCCTGTGTTCTCGTTGTACGACCGCCACGGCGCGGCATCGGTGTTGCATGAAAGACAATCTACAGCTGCTCCTGTCCCACCTGGGGCGCACCTTCCTGTTCGGCCTGATGATGGCGCTTCCGCCTGCGTTGGCCTGGCTCGACATCCATTGGCTGGGCAATGCAGTCGGCGAGTGGTCGCTGGTCGAACTGACCCAGGAAGGCTTCCTGGTCGCCAGCGTGGCTGCCTTCGTCCGGCTTGCATTGCGACGTGCCGATGATCGGGCCTTTGCCGTTCTGGCGGCCGCGCTGTTCGCCTGCATGCTCCTGCGTGAAATGGATGAGGCGCTGGACCTGATCGCACACGGCTTCTGGAAGTACCCGGTGGCCGTGCTGATCATCGGCTCACTGGCCTGGGCCAGTCGCGACTGGCGCCGGGCCATGCCGGCGCTGGTGCGTTTTCTCGTATCCCGGCCGGGTACCGTGATGACGATCGGCCTGGTTCTGCTGCTGTTCTATTCGCGTCTGATCGGCATGACGTCGTTGTGGACCGGACTGCTGGGTGACCAGTACATCCGCGTGTTCAAGAACACCATCGAGGAGACCACCGAACTCCTTGGTTACACCTTCATTCTCGCAGCCAGCGTCGGCTATGTGGCACAGCGGGTACGCGAACCGCTGACGGCACGGAAGCGCGCCGTGCACGAGGCTGCCGGGATGCAGCAACGGCCACTCTAGGCGGCATCCACCGCGCACAACGGCGTCTCGCCGGGGCGCAGGGTCAGCACGCGCACGCCATTGCGAGTGACCGCCACAGTGTGCTCGAACTGCGCCGACAGCTTGCCGTCGCGGGTGTAGACCGGCCATTCGTCCGGCTGCTGGCGGATGGCCGGCTTGCCCTGGTTGAGCATCGGCTCGATGGTGAACACCATGCCTTCTTCCAGCACCATGCCGGTGTTGGGATGGCCGTAGTGCAGGATCTGCGGTTCCTCGTGCATCTCCTGGCCGATGCCGTGGCCGCAGTACTCCTTCACCACGCTGTAGCCGTGGCTGCGCGCGTGGCGGGCGATGGCGTGGCCGATGTCACCCAGGCGCGCGCCGGGGCGGACCGCAGCGATGCCCTTCCACATCGCCTGGTAGGCGGTCTGCACCAGCCTGCGCGCGGCGTAGTCGACCTCGCCCACCAGGTAGGTGGTGCTGGAGTCGGCGATGTAGCCGTTCTTCTCCAGGGTGATGTCGAGGTTGACGATCTGGCCGTTGCGCAGCACGTCGGTGGTGCTGGGTACGCCGTGGCAGATCACGTTGTCGATCGAGGTATTGAGCACGTAGGGGAAGCCGTACTGGCCCTTGCTGGCCGGCCTCGCCTGCAGTTCATCGACGATCATGCGTTCGACGAAATCGTTGATCTCCATGGTGCTGCGGCCCTGCAGCGGCAGCCGGTCGAGCGCGGCGAACACCTGCGCCAGCAGGCGGCCCGATTCGGCCATCAGCGCGATCTCGTCGGGGCGCTTGATGATCGCCATCTGCTCAGACCTGTCCCGGTGCCAGCAGCGGCGGCTGCACGCCGGCCGCCCGAAGTTCGCTGGCAACGATGTCCTGGAAGCTCAGCGTGGGATTCATCTCGCACAGCATGCCGACCCGGATCCAGAAGTTGGCCTGGGCATTGATCGAGCGGCTGGAGACGGTGCAGGCACGACGCAGCTGGTCGTGCAGGGTGTCATCGATGTTGACGATGCCCATGGGCGGTCCTGGAGGAGTGGATATACGAAGCGTATATGTTTCGTATATCCAGCTCAAGGCCGCCCGGTTCAGCTGGCGTCGGTGGCGAAGCGCAGGCGGTTGCCGTCAGGGTCACGCAGCAGCATCTCGCGGCTGCCCCATTCGGTGTCATGCGGCGGCTGTTCGATGGGGACGCCTGCGGCACTGAAGGCACGATGCAGGGCGTCGACGTCCTCGACGATGAAGTACACCGCGCCGCCGACTTCGCAGTCGCCGCTGTGTTCGGTGAGGAAGATCGTCTGGCCGTCGCGGGTGAGCTGGGCGAACAGTGGGAAGCCGGGTTCGAAGCGGTGTTCCCAGTCAACCACGAAGCCCAGCCCCTGCACGTAGAACGGCAGGGTGGTATCGGCATGGCGCATGCGTAGCTGCGGGATGACGGTCTGGGGCATGGCGAGGGCTCCTGGGGCAGGCGTCCAGTGTAGTGCCGGCCGCTGGCCGGCATCCTCATTGTTCCCGGGCTCACAAGGATGCCGGCCAGCGGCCGGCACTACCGACTCTGCCTGGGTCTGGTAGTTGCCAACCTTGGTTGGCATTGCCGGCCAGCGGCCGGCACTACCGAAGCCACGCCGGCCAGCAGCCGGCACGACCGGAAGCGGTCAGCAGGCCGTCGGTACGGCGGCCATCGCGGCCAGCAGTTCGCGGTTCACCTGCTGGTGCCGCGCCTGCCACACCGGTAGATCCTCTGCGCTGACGTCGGGCTGACCATCCAGCGACGACAGCCAGCGCTTGAAGCGGCTCTGGTAGTTGGCCAGCGACACTTCCCCGGTGATGTCACTGCCGACCAGGCCGCCGGCGCGCAGCGCCTCGATCACCACCAGTGCGTGCTCCAGCTGGAAGCGGCCCTGGTCCCAGTTGCTGCGGGCGACGTCTTCAGCGAACACGTCCTTGTCGATCGACAGGTAGGCTGGCTGCGGCGACTTGGCCTGCTCGGCGGCGAACGCGGCCACCAGCGCTTCGGGATGCTCGAAACGGCGGAAGGCGTGGCCCATGCCGAGGCGGTGCCCCCAGCCCACGTCCACGTCCATGCACCAGTACGTCAACCGCCCGCCCATCAGCGGGCGCCAGTGGTTTTCCCAGGCGTGGCCGAGGCCGATGTCGCTGGAGGTGATGCCGAGCACATGGATGTGCGAGATCTGCGGCAGCTTGCTGGCCGCGTTCACCCATGAACCGCAGTGCATGCCGAACGGGAAACGCATGTTGTCTGGATGGTTGTCCAGCACCACCAGCTGGAACGGCGCCTGCGCGCGCATGCGACGCAGCAGCGGCAGGCTGAGGTGGTGGAAATCGCCACTGCCGAGCATCACCGTGCCGAGCTGGGCCGGCAGCGGTGCCAGCACTTCAGCGGCGAAACGGTCGAGGGTGGCATTGCTGCAGGCGAAGCGCAGTGGATCGTGCCATTGCGGCAGGGCCAGGGTCTGCGCCTGGGGCAGCGGCAGCACGCCACCGTCCAGGTCCAGGATCAACGGGGAGCGCAACGGCATCGTTCAACCGCCTCCATCAGCTTCGCCCTGCAGGTACGGGGCCAGCCTGCGCAGGGCGGCGCGCAGCAGTGGGGAGCGTGCGTGGATCGCGTGCCGGGTGGAGGTGAACCTGGCGCCCAGTTCGGCCTTGATCCGCGAGTCGGTCCAGCCGGCCACGTAGTGGCTCAGGCCGTGCTGCAGTGCGTACTCGAGGTTGTGCATCCAGCTGACCGCGTACAGGTTGTGCTCGCGGGACTGCGGATAGGCCAGGCCGATGTACTTGTCCACCAGCTTGCCGGCGTGGATGTAACACAGGTTCCAGCCGATCAGCTGGCCCTGGTGGCGATACAGGAACATCCGTCCCTGGCCCAGGCTGTCGGCCAGCAGGTGCTGGAAGTAGGGCAGGTCGAGCTGGTCGAAATGCACCGCGCTCTGCGCGTACACGCCCAGGTACAGCGCATACAGTTCGGCCTGCAGCTGCGGGTCGGCCAGGGCCGGATCGCCGGTGGCGATGCAGTCGATCTGCAGCTCGTCACGCGAACGCAGTTTGCGCCGGATGTTCTTGCGGCGCGAGGACGACAGGCGGCCGAGATAGCCATCAAGCGAATCGAAATCGATCGCCACCCAGGCCAGCGGCATGCCTTCCAGTTCAACGAAGCCGCGTGCCAGCAGCGCCTGCAGGAAGGCACCGCTGTGTGCGTTGGCCGCGTCGTCCAGCAGCGGCGAATCGATCGCCAGGTCCTTGACCACCAGCAGCCGGGTATCGCCGATCGCGTGACGCGTCACGTCCTCGGCCAATGCCTCTGGTGCGACGTGCGCGGGCAGCGGGGTGTACTCGGTGCTGGTGGCACCGACGAAGCGGGTCTTCCAGGTGATCCAGGGCCGCCACAGGCGCGACAGCGGCAGGCCAAGCAGCTTGCCGCGCAGGTCGTCGTCCATGGTGGTGGTCAGGTCCAGCGGCGCACGGAAGGTCGGCAGGCCGCTGGGAAGGCGTCCCGCCTCGAATCCGAGCGGCGGGTGGGCCAGGAAGCCCTCCAGCAGCGCGGCCGGTTCCAGCGCGGTGCTGGACGCGCGTGACGTCATCTCCATCGGCACGGGAACCGGCAGCGCATCCGACCTCAGCCCTTGGCCTTGGTCAGCGCCTGGTCGAGCAGGGTGATCGCCAGGTCGATCTCTTCGTAGCTGATGTCCAGCGACGGCGCGAAGGTGATCACGTTCTTGTACCAGCCACCCACGTCGAGCACGAGGCCCATGCGCTTGCCGTCGTGCAGCAGGTCACCGGCCAGGCCGATGTCGACCATGCGGTCCAGCAGTTCCTTGTTCGGGGTGTAGCCGTCGGTCTGGCAGATTTCGGCACGCAGGGCCAGGCCCAGGCCGTCGACATCGCCGATTTCCGGGTGGCGCTTCTGCAGGCCACGCAGGCCGTCGAGGAAGTACGCGCCCTTTTCCGGCACGGTGCGCTCGTAATCCATTTCCTTGCCCAGCTTCAGCACTTCCAGGCCCAGGCGGGTGCCCAGCGGGTTGGAGTTGAAGGTGGAGTGGGTGGAGCCCGGCGGGAACACGGTCGGGTTGATCAGCTCTTCGCGTGCCCACAGGCCCGACAGCGGGTTCAGGCCGTTGGTCAGCGCCTTGCCGAACACCAGCACGTCCGGGGTCACGCCGAAGTGCTCGATCGACCACAGCTTGCCGGTGCGCCAGAAGCCCATCTGGATTTCATCGACCACCATCAGGATGCCGTACTTGTCCAGCACGCGCTTGAGGCCGGTGAAGAAGTTGCGCGGCGGGATGACGTAGCCGCCGGTGCCCTGGATCGGCTCGACATAGAACGCGGCGTACTCCGCCTGGCCGACCTTGGGATCCCACACGCCGTTGTATTCGCTTTCGAACAGGCGCTCGAACTGCCACACGCAGTGGTCGGAATACTCTTCCGGGGTCATGCCCTTCGGGCGACGGAACGGGTACGGGAACGGGATGAACATCGCGCGCTCGCCGAAGTGGCCGTAGCGGCGGCGGTAGCGGTAGCTGGAGGTGATCGACGACGCACCCAGGGTACGGCCGTGGTAACCACCCTCGAAGGCGAACATCAGGCTCTTGCCGCCACGCGCGTTGCGCACGATCTTCAGTGAGTCTTCAATGGCCTGCGCGCCGCCGACGTTGAAATGCACGCGGCCGTCGAGGCCGAATTTCTCGTGCATGTCCACGGCAATGGTCTTGGCCAGCTGCACGCGGGTCGGGTGCAGGTACTGGCTGGCGACCTGCGGCAGGGTGTCGATCTGGTCCTTCAGCGCGTCGTTCAGGCGCTTGTTGCTGTAGCCGAAGTTGCAGGCCGAGTACCACATCTGCAGGTCGAGGTAGGGCACGCCCGCACCGTCGAACATGTAGCTGCCTTCGCCGCGCTGGAAGATCTTCGGCGGGTCGACGTAGTGGACGGTATCGCCGAAGGAGCTGTAACGGGCTTCGTCGGCCAGCAGCTGCGCGTCGGAGGCAGCGGCGTCGGCGTTCTTGTCAAAAATGTTCATGCAGTTCGGTTCCGTGAAGGACGTTCGAAAGAGGTAGCGGGGGCGTGCTTGGAAGGGAGTGCTCAGGCGGTGGCCAGCAGCAGGGGCAGTACGGCGGGCTGCGGGCTGGCGTCGATGCGACGTGGCTGCAGCAGGCTGCCATCGAGCAAGCGCGGCAGCAGTGCGATTGCATCGTGGAAGGTATCGATGGCGGCATGCTCGATGCCGGCATGGGTGCAATGGGTGATCAGGCGGCGCTTGGCGAACACGAAGTCGGCGTCTTCGGACACACAGAAGTCCGAGCTGCCATCGCCGATCATCAGCACGCGCGGCGCTTCGTTGGCGCGCGCCTGTGCGGCGCAGGTGCACTTGCAGGTACCGCTGCGGCAGCCTTCGGCCTGGTAGGGCGATTCCAGTTCCCAGTGGTCATCGCACCAGCGCAGGTGATTGGCCACCACCGGCAGTCGCGACAGGCCGTGGTTGGCGAGGATGCGGTGGATCGCATGGTCCAGGCCGTCGCTGACGATGCGCAGCGGCAGGCCCAGCTGTTCGGCACGGCTGACAAAGGCGGCAAAGCCCGGATCGATCTGCACCTGGTCCAGGTGGGCGTCGAGCGTGGCCGGGTCCAGCTTCAGCAGCCTGACCTGGCCCTGCATGCATTCGCGCGAGCCGATCTTTCCCGCTTTCCACTGGTCTTCCAGTTCCTGCCAGCCCGGCTGGCCGTATTTCTCCAGCAGCGAGTCGATGACATCTTCGAGGCTGATGGTGCCGTCGAAGTCACACAGGATGCTCCAGCGCATGGGCAGGTCCGTCGATGAAAGAAACGTCCGGCGTGATGCCGGGGCAGGCTCAATGTAGGCAGGCAGCCTTTCTCGTTCCTTTCCTGTTGAAAGCCTTCATTTCCGGGCGGGGAAAGCGTTCAGGAATGATCTTTGTGAATGGGCGGATCGCCTGGATGTATCCGCTTTCAAGGCTGTGCGTCAGCCAATGCCTGCAGGATCTGCGCGGTCTCTTCAGGGGTCTGCCAGGCGCTGTTGCCGAGGGTCAGCATGCGTGCGGCGAAGTCGCGCGCGTTCGGCACGTCGGCCTGCGGCACGATGCCACGCAGATAGGCGTAGTCGGGCAGGGCGCGTATGAACATGCGGCTGGCGCCAAGACCGCGTGGCCACAGGTTCTCCAGTGCGGCATCGCGTGCGCGCTCGCTGGGCAGCAGCAGCATCAGCATCGGCCAGGTGCCGCCGGTACCGGCCAGCCCATCGACCACCTCCACCGCTGGCAGCTGTGCCAGCTGCACGCGCAGCTGCAATGCACGCAGCCGTCCGGCCTGCAGGAACGCAGGCAACCGTCGTGCAGCATGGGCACCGATGTTCTGGCGCCACTGGCTGACCCGGTGCTGTGGGATGTCCAGCGGGAAGATGTCACCGACGGCTTCTTCCAGATCGCCACGCTGCAGCGCGCTGCGCAATGGATTGCCATACACCAGTGACAACAGTGAGGGGCGATAGCAGGCCGCCAGGCCCAGCAGCTGCACGCTGCGCAACAGCTCCCAGCGCAGGCTGAAACGCACCTGTTCGGCGGCATGCCCGGCCAGCGCCGCGCGCAGTTCGTCATCGCGGCTGACCAGCAGGCCGCCTTCGTGCAGGCTCAGGCCCTTGCCGGCGGCCAGGCTGAAGAAACCGATATCGCCACGCAGGCCGACACTGCTGTTGCCAACCCGTGCGCCGAGTGCCTGCGCGGCATCTTCGATCACCCAGGCGCCGGCGCGGTGGGCGATCTCGCAGGCCAGCTCGACGTCGGCGGTGCGACCGCCCAGGTGGGTGGGCAGGATCGCCAGCGTGCGTGCATCGGCCAGCTGCTTGAGCTGGCCGGGATCAAAGTCGAAGTGGCCATGACGGGTGTCGCACAGCTGCACGCGCAGGCCGAGGCTGTGCACCGCGATCGGCACCAGCGGGCAGGTATAGGCCGGCATGATCACAGTGTCGCGCTGGGGCGCGCGCTTGCGCAGCGTACGCAGTGCGATCAACAGCGCGTGCGTACCGGAACAGGTCAGCTGCAGCGGTGGTGTGCCGAGCTGGCTGGCCAGGATGTCGCGCAGGTCGCCGCCACCGGGAAGGAAATCGCTGGCCTGCATCGGCAGGCCTGCCGTCGGTGGCAGTTCGCGCGCGAACAGGCTCATCGCAGCCCGCTCACGAGGTGCTTTCAGCGGGGCTGTGCGGGTCGTCCGCTTCAGCGCGGCCAAGGCAGACGATGCCGGCCACGATCAGGACCGCACCGAGCAGATGGTGCAGGGTCAGCGGTTCGTTCAACAGCCACGCCGACAGCAGCAGCACGCTGATCACCTCCAGGTGCGAGGCGGCAAACGCGGGGCCGATCGGAGCATGCCGCAGCAGGCTCATCCAGGTGAAGAACGCACCGACGTAGCCGAGGATCGCGCCGTACACCCACGGCTGCGACAGTACGCGCAGCAGCCACGCAGTGTTGGCCTCGACCGGCAAGGCGGCGTCACCGGCGTACTTGAAGCACAGCTGGGCCAGCGTGTCGAAGGCCATCAGCAGCGGGAAGCCGATCACATACAGGCGCCTCATGAGCCGGCCCCCACCACCGCCACGCCGGCGGTGACCAGCAGCATGCCGGTGACCCGCAGCGGCGTGAGCTTTTCGCGGAACAGGAAGCGGCCGGCGATCATCAGCGCAACGATGTTGATCGAGCCCAGCAGCACGCCCTTGGACAGCGGTACCAACGACAGGAACGCGATCCAGGCCACGAACTCAAGCACGTAGCAGGCGATGCCGATCCACAGCCAGGGGCGGCTGAGCATGTGTTTCCAGCGCTGCAGTCCTTCGCCATCCTGCGGGTCGCTGGCAGCGGCCTTGAAGGCGAGCTGGCCACCGGTATCGAGCACGACATTGGCCAGCCACAGCAGCGTGGCGAGTGCCCCCATCTCAGGCCACCGCCTTGAGGACGCCGCTGCGTTCACCGATTTCGGTGAAGAAGCGCGCGCTGCGGCGGATCACGTCGCGGCGTTCGCGGTCGATGGTGATCATGTGGTAGCTGTCTTCCAGCACCACCAGTTCCTTCGGGCCGCTGACCCGCGACATCACCAGCTCGGCATTGCCCATGCTGGCCACGTCGTCCTCGCGGGCGTGCATCACCAGGCACGGCGCGGTGACCTGGTGCAGATGGCGGCGGGTCCAGTTGCTCAGCGCACGCATCTCGGCCAGCGCATGCCAGGGGTTGCCCGGGAGGCCGGCGGCGGCGCTGTCGCCGGACAGCATGGCGGCACTGACTTGTGCACGCAGGCGCTCGTCACGCAGGCCGTACGGCGGTTCTTCCATGAACATGCGGTCGCGGCCGATGTTGAAGCGCTTGAACCACGGCAGGAGGAACGAGAAGCGGGCCACGGCGGGAATGTTCCAGCCGTCGTAACGGAAAGTGGCGCCGTACACGCCCACGCCGGACACCCACTCCGGGCGACGTGCCGCCAACGCCAGCGAAAGTACCGCGCCCATCGACAGGCCACCCACGAACAGCTGGTCGACCTTGCCGCGCAGGGCGGCCGCCGCATCTTCCACGCCCTGGTACCACTGTTCCCAGGTGGTCGCCAGCAGGTCATCCACGGTGCCGCAATGGCCGGGCAGCTGCACGCCGTGCACGGTGAAACCGGCATTGTTCAGCCCTTTGCCCAGCATGCGCATTTCCGCCGGGGTGCCGGTCAGGCCATGGACCAGCAGCACACCCTGTGGGCCACCGGGGAGGAAGAAGTCGTGCGATTCGGTCACCTGGCGGCTCCGGGACGGCAGTGGGGATGGCAGGATCGCAAGCGCGATTTTCGCCAGCCTTTCAACGCCCCGGACCGGGTCAGGGCGCCTTCAGCAGCGGCAGCGTGATGGCGACCTTCAATCCGCCACCGGGGCGGTTCAGGAAGCTCAGGCGGCCGCCGAAGTGCTCCACCGCCTCATGCGCGATGGCCAGGCCGAGGCCGGTGCCGCTGGCAGCGGTGCCCGGCGCCCGGAAGAAGCGCTCGCCCAGCCGTGGCATCACGTCGTCGGGCACGCCGGGACCGTTGTCTTCCACATACAGTTCGACATCATTGTCGTCCAGCGCGTGCACGCCCACCGTGACGGTTGCATTGCGGCCGGCATAACGCAGGGCGTTGTCGATCAGGTTGTCCAGCGCTTCCTGCAGCATGGCGCCGTTGCCGAGTACACGCAGCGGATGGGGACTGCCGCGGTAGCCCAGATCGATGCCATCGCGGATCGCCTCCGGTACGCGCATGCCGACCCACTGCGGTACCAGCTCGCACAGGTCCAGTGCCTCCACGGTATCGGGCACGGTCTGCGCCCGGCTCAGTGCCAGCAGCTGGGTGCTGACCCGGGCGGTGCGCTGGTTGAGCCGGCGGATGTGCTGCAGCGCCTCGCGCACAGTATCGGGGTCGCCATGTGCCAGTGCCTGGTCCACATGCAGGGCCATGCCCGCCAGCGGCGAACGCAGCTGGTGCGCGGCATCGGCGATGAAACGGTTCTGCAGGGTGATCATTTCCGCCTGGCGGGCAAACAGATCATCGATGGTGCTGATCAGTGGCTGGATCTCCTCGGGCACGTCGGCATCGGAGATCGGCGCCAGTTCGCCGCGGCGCTGCGCCAGGCGGGTCCTCAGCGGGGTCAGGATACGCAGGCCATAGGTCACGCCGAACCAGACCAGCGCTGCGGTACCCAGCGCCAGCATGGTCATCAGCGGGATGATGATCATCAGGATCTCGCGCGCACGCTGCCGGCGGTCGGCCATGCTCTCGGCCACGGTCACCGCCAGCTGGTCCTGCGGATCGTTCATCGCCTGCGTGCAGACGGTGGCCATGCGCACCTGCTGGCCATTGAGGTTGCCGTCGTACAGCGCCGGATGCACACCGGTGCAGTCCTGCGAAGGGGCGTACGGGCTGAAGTCTGCATTGCCGCTGAGCGTACCCATGCGGCTGCTGTCGACGTTGAAGTAGCGATGGCCGTCGGGGTCGTACTCGATCAGGAAGCGCGCCTGCGGAGACAGGTCGCTGGTCACCGGCATGGTGCTCAGCATCTGCGCGAACGAATGCGTGTCGTCGATCAGGTTGCGGTCGTGGATGCGGTTGGAATAGTCCAGCGCAACGTAGTAGGCCAGGATCGTGTTGAAGGTGAGCAGGCCCAGCATCGGCAACGCCAGGAAGGCGAGCAGGCGCCGGCGCAGGCTGGGTGGTCCACTGATCACGGGGCGCTGTCGTCCTGCGCGTCTTCCAGCATGTAGCCCAGCCCGCGCACGGTGCGGATGCCCATGCCGCCGGGCTGCAGCTTGCGGCGCAGGCGGTGCAGGGCGATGTCCAGGCCGTTGTCTGTGAGGTCCTGGCCCCAGTCGCACAGCGCTTCCACCAGTTGCGCGCGCGACACGATGCGCTCGGCGCGTACCGCCAGTGCCGACAGCAGGCCGAACTCGCGCGCGGTCAGTTCCAGCGACTGGTCGTCGATCCACACCCGGTGCCCGGCCAGATCGATACGCAGGCGGCCGATGCGCAGGTCCGGGTTGCCATTGCTGGTGACCCGCCGCAGCTGCGCACGCACGCGTGCTTCGAACTCGTCCAGCGCGAACGGCTTGACCAGGTAGTCATCGGCGCCCAGGTCGAGCACGCGCACGCGCTCGGCCAGGCCGTCGCGGGCGGTCACCACCAGCACCGCCAGGCCATCGCCGCGCTGACGCAGGCGCTGTAGCACATCGCGGCCATCCAGCTGAGGCAGGCCCAGGTCCAGCACCAGCAATGCGTACTGGGTCGAGCCCAGTGCCGCGTCGGCGTGCGCACCGTTGTCGACGTGGTCAACCACGTGCCCCTGCCGGCGCAGCGAGGCGCACAGGCCGGAGGCGATATCCGGGTCGTCTTCAGCAATCAGAACGCGCATGCGCGGGGGCTCCTGTAACGGTCAGGCCCACCGGATGGACGGGGTGGGCCTCTCTCGGCTGCCGAGGGTAGCCGCAAACCGGGTGAAGGTGGAGCGCGCCGCCGCCGCCCGGTGCCGTCGCGCTGTCCCTTCATTCAGTCCTGCAGGCCCGGCTCACCTGGCGCCAACGGCACCCGCGAGCCATCCAGCAGGCCACGGCTGAGCCTGCCATTTTCGATGAACAGCAGTTCGCCGTTCTCGCCGTTCTTGATGCTGCTGTCGATGGCGATCACGCGGTCGCCATGGAAGCTGCTGACGTGTGGCATCGAGGTGTGGCCGACCACGATGCGTTTGAGCTGCAGGCGGTCGAGTACGGTCTGCACCCCCGCGGTGTCGAGGCGGCCATCGAAGTAGCCGCGGTACCAGATCGGGCTGGTCTTGCCGTCATACAGCGGTGCGGTGGCCGGGTCGGCCTTTACTTCGGCCTTTGGCAGGCCCAGTGACGCCTGGTAGGCCGCATTGGTGCGCGCCGGGTCCAGCGCCAGCTGCACTGCCTCGGGCGAAATGCCGCCGTGCAGGAACAGGGTGTCGCCGATCTTCAGCAGCACCGGGCGGGTGCGCAGCCACTGCCCGATCACCGAATCGGCACCGTACAGCTGCGGGTAGCTGCGGCCGAGCAGCTGGGCGCTGCGCAGGTACTTCGGGTTGACGTAGCGCAGGTCGTCGTACAGCACCATGGTTTCGTGGTTGCCGAGCACGAAGTGGACCGCACCGCCGGCGGCGGCCGCCTGCTGCTGCAGGCCATACAGCAGCCAGAAGGCCTCGGTCACCTGCGGGCCGCGGTCGAACACATCGCCGGCGATGACCAGCGTGTCCTTGCCCAGCGCCCAGCGATCCTGGGCATCGATGACCTGGTGGGCGCGCAGCAGGCGCACCAGCAACCCGTACTGGCCATGGATGTCGGACAGCGCAACGATGCGCGGCACGGCCGGCAGCACGGAAACCGAAGGCGCATTCGGGGCAGCCACGTGCACCGTGTGCTCGTAGCCGCAGCGCGGGGCGATGTCGGTACCTGCGGCCTGCGTGGCAAGCGTGTGCGACTCGACCTTGTCGTCGCAGATCCACTTGGCCTGCAGCTGATCGCCCTGGCGGAACACATAGGGGCCATCGGCCTGCACGTGGTCGGCGGGCGCGGCAACCTCGCGGGCCTGCGTGGTTGCTGTGGCGCAGGCCAGCAGCGGCAACAGCAGGGCGGTCAGCAGGGAAGGGCGATCACGCGACATCGGCGGCATCCAGTGGCGGAAAGACCCGATGCTAACCGGCGCGGGTGTTCGTCGGTGTGCGCGAATGGGCGGATCATGGAGGTGAAGTCGTCTGGATAGGCCATCGGCAAGAACGTCGACCGGGGACCCAGAAGGCCCGTCGTGATGCCGCGTATCCGCGGATTACGTTGGCATGTGACCGACCGTGCGATCCTGCCGCGCGGGCCCTTGGAGTTTCAATCGGCCATCTCTCGCTCTAGCTTGCGTTGCGAGCCCCTCTCTGAAGCAAGTTTCAGCAATGTGGAGATCTTCTCTAGCTTCCCTGCAAAGATAATCACGATCACTGCTCCCGCCAGCAAACCCAAGCTGCAACAGGTGATCAGAAGCTTGGCATCTGACACCCACTGCGCGGCCTTGTCGCCGTTCCCGGTGCTCAAGAGATTGATGATCAGTGCGCTGATGGCGGTTGCTGCAGATGCCAATCCAGCACGCCTTGTGAGGAGCTTGGATTCCTGCTCCAGAAGCTTTGAGCGCTGGTCCAAGTGCTGGGTATTGCAGTGCGAAAGATCCTCGGCAAGGGCGGAATCTGCGTCAGCAGAGACATCCACGCGATCCGCCATATTGTTGAAGCCATGCCTGAATAGCAGAAAGAGCTGGATGACCTGAATTACAAAGAATACTAGCCCCAGGAGCATGATAATCCCCGTCAGCGGGAGCACGATCACTTTGGCAGCCTGCTGAGTGATCTGATCTGCCTTCAGAAGTGCCATGCATCCAAGGCTCAGAAGGAACAACGCGACCATGCTGCCAACTACGTAGTTTTCCGCCTTGCTGAGGGGTATAACCTGCTTCGGACGTTTGATGCGAAGCAGCAAGATGCGGGTGCTGGGGATCTCAGGGTATTGGTCTTTGTCTATCATGTTTGATGCACGGGCGGAATGGGCCTCGAGCATCGGAGATCTTCGTCTCAGATACTGAGATGACTTTGATAAGGCCGATCAAATTGCGTATTTGTCCGCTGCAAAAGAACTAGAACGTCGTACTTGGGTTGAGCACATCTGAAAATTTCAATCTGCCCTTTTGATTGGGCTGGTGGTGATGAGTGACCTAGAAGTGGGTAGATCAGCGAGTGCTGTGTTCGGCACGGTGGCGTTCGAGCTGTGGGTGCAATGCGCCAATTGCTTTGGAGGCGTCGTGTGCCACGAGGGCAAGCTCAAAGACGCTTGAACAAAAGCCTACTGGGCCGAGGTATGAGCAGTGGTCATCGTCTAGCATCACGAGTAGAGAGCACCTTACGAGACGTTGTAGAGGAACCGATCCTCGTCTGGCGGAAGCGCGCGCTTCAGACGAGCTTGAGCACGACCGTCTGGCCTGACGCGAGAGCATGACCAGCTGCGTCTAGCGGCTGCATGTAGGGCAGCGGCCGCCGCGTCGCCGATTCGATCAGCTGTGAATGGGCTTCACCGGCCTCGAAGCGATGGCGTTCACCCCATTGGCGCAGCGCGACCAGCAGCGGGAACAGTTCCTGGCCAGCGGCGGTGAGCACGTATTCCTGGTAGGCCGATCCATCGGAGGCCGGCTGCAGCTGCAGGATGCCGGCCTCTACCAGCCGGCGCAGGCGGTCGCTGAGGATGTTGCGGGCCGCGCCGAGGCTGCGCTGGAAATCACCGAAACGGGTGACGCCATCGAAGGCATCACGGATGACCAGCAGCGCCCAACGGTCACCGAGCAGATCGGCGCTGCGGGCGACGGGGCAGGGGCTGTCGGTGTGCATGGTGGACCTCTCTGATGTGGTTGCAGTTTAAAACCAATGGCAGTAGCCTGCATCAAGTTTCAAATTGCAACCACGTCATGAGTGCCACATCGCTTCCCCGCCCACTGCTGGTCCTGCTCGCGGTTGCCGCAGGTGCCAGCGTTGCCAACGTCTATTACGCGCAGCCGCTGCTGGATCAGCTTGCACGCGCCTTTGCGCTGGACCGGGCCGTGGCTGGCGCGGTGCTGGCTGCTACCCAGGCCGGTAGCGTGCTGGCGTTGCTTGGCCTGCTGCCGCTGGCGGACCGTGGTGACCGGCGACGCCTGCTGCGGCTGCAGTTGATCGCATTGGTGCTGGCGCTGCTGTGGCTGGCAGCGTCACGCACGGCGGGCTGGCTGTTGTCGGGCATGCTGCTGGCCGGCTTGCTGGGCACGGCGCTGACCCAGGGCCTGATCGCCTATACCGCCATGCTGGCACCGCCCGAGCAGCGCGGTCGCGTGGTCGGTGTGGTGCAGGGCGGCGTGTTCATCGGCCTGCTGCTGGCGCGCGTGGTGTCCGGTACGGTGGCGGCGGCCTTTGGCTGGCAGATGGTCTACCTGTTGTCAGCGATGGTGATGGCGGGGTTGGCGGCGCTGCTGTGGCGGCGCCTGCCCCCAGTACCGGTGCCGTCGGTTCCCCCACGCTGGCGCGAGCTGCTGGGCTCGATGCTGGGCATGCTGCGCCGCGATCGAATGCTGCGCGAACGCGGGCCGCTGGCACTGCTGCTGTTTGCCGGCCTCAATGTGTTCTGGGCGGCGGCACCCTTGCCGCTCTCGGCGCCACCGCTGCATTGGTCGACCGCCGCCATCGGTGCACTGGGCCTGGCCGGGGTGATCGGTGCGCTGCTGGCGGCGCGGGTAGGGCACTGGATGGACCGTGGTTTCGCGCATCCGGTCAGCGTCGGTGCGCTGTTGTTGATGCTGGTTGCGTGGTGGCCCTTGCTGGGCCTGCCGCAGTCGCTGTCGTTGCTGCTGTTGGGCGTGATTGTGCTCGACCTGGGTGGGCAGGCACTGCACGTATCAAACCAGGCATTGCTGCTGCGCGCGCCGGCTGAACAGCATGGACGCCTGGTGGCTTTGTACATGCTGTTCTATGCGGTGGGCAGTGGTGCCGGTGCAGCGGCCGGGCCGTGGATGCAGGCGCGCCATGGCTGGCCGGCGGTATGCCTGTTGGGGGCGGGCATCGCGTTGCTGGCGCTGCTCTGGTGGGCAGCGTGGCGGGTGGTGGCGGTGAAAGCAGCGGCCGGCGGCCGTATCGGTAGTGCCGGCTGTCAGTAGAGTCGACTGTCAGTCGACTGCTCTTCGCCCTGCGTGCGAAAAACCCCGCGGTGCGCGCGATAGTCGACCCGCGGTCGACTCTACCTGTCCTGCCGTCATCGCTGCAGTGCGCGCCGTCCCGGGGCTTCCTGCAGGTCCGCACTGGCCACCACCACGCGGTTGCGGCCGCTGCGCTTGGCCTCGTACATTGCCGCGTCGGCACGGGCCATCAGCCGCTCGTAGTCCGGATGGCCATCGTGGCCGGCCACGCCGATGCTGGCGGTCAGTGCCAGCACCTGGCCGTTGGCCAGTACCACCGGCGACTGCGCGATATGCCGCCGCAGGCTCTCGGCGATCACGGTCGCCTGCGATTCGCTGGCAGCCACCAGTACCACCACGAATTCTTCGCCGCCATAGCGGAACAGGTAGTCGCTGCCGCGCGTGAGCTGGCCGAGCAGGCCGGCGACGTGCTGCAACGCGCGGTCGCCGGCATCGTGGCCGTGGCCGTCGTTGATTGCCTTGAAGTGATCCAGGTCGAGCAGCAGCAGCGAGAATGGTGTGCGGTTGCGTGTGGCCAGCTCGATTTCCCGGCGCAGCACGGTGGGCAGGAAGCGACGGTTGAGCAGGTTGGTCAGCGCGTCGCTGCCGGCATCCAGTTCGCCGATGCGCTCGAACAGCAGTGTCATCAGGGTGCGGATGGCGGCCAGGTCCTCGCGGATGGCCGGCAGCACCGCGAGTCGCTGCGCCGGAGCATCGCCGCTCGCGCGCTGCAGGTGGCCATCAATGCGGGCCATCAACTGGCCCACCTGCTGCGTTTCGCTGCTTTCGCCGAAGCTGGGGATGCCCTTGTGGGTGAACCACAGGCCGAATTCCGAGGTGGCGAGGCTGGCGCTGTCACTGCCCTGCACATGGCCGGCCAACGCGTAGAGCAGGGCGTTTTCCCAGTCCAGCAGCAATGCGCGCTGGCGCTCGCGTTCGGTGCTGACGTTCTGCACCAGCGAGAACAGGCGGTAGGCCGCATCGGCTCGGGTCGAGCGTTCGCGCGCATGGGTGTAGGCCAGGGTCATGCCTTCCATGGCGATGTCCATGATCGCGCTGAGGCAGTCGATGGCGGCGAATGCGGTGTCGCTGTCCGGCGCATCGTCGCGCAGGCGCACGAACAGTTCGTGCTTGAGCACGCGTGCGCCACGGGTGACCAGGTCGACAGGAATGCCGACCCGGGCGTGGACATCGCCGATCACCCGCTGTGAGGCGACGGTGGTGGCGATACCGGCGGCATCGGTGGTCAACAGTTGCACCAGCCAGCGTTGCATGGCCGGTTGCAGGCGCAGCTTGACCTGCTCGTGGGACAGGAAGCGGCGTGCCCGCCCATCCTGCAGCAGCACTTCATAGAAGCGCTGGGCCAGCGCGGGTGGGGCATCGGTAGCAGCGGCCTTGAGCAGCGCGGTGGCGGCAGGGCCGGCCTGCAGCAGACACTGCTGCCAGGCCTCGGCCAGCGGCTGGCTGGCATCGTCCAATTGGGGTGGTTCCACGTCGATCTCTGACTGCGTACGGCAAACCACGGGTATCGGCCGCGGCGGCATACGGTTGATGGCGGGTTAGCCGGCCAGTTTACGCGCGGTGCAGGGTTGCACGGTGCGCAAACCACATCGGCGCCGCTGCGGCAATGAGTGAACGCATTTGAGAATCAATCGCATTGATGGGAGAATGCGCGCACGGAACGGGCTGCAGGTGCCTGCTGCAGGACTGCTCCGCCTCCCCCTCGTCGTTGCCTCAAGCCCTTTGCCAGAGGCCCCGTAGCCCTGCCAGAAGGTCCTGATCATGTCCCCTGCCGTTGTCCTTTCGCCGCGCCCGCTGGCGCTTGCCGTTGCCGCCCTGCTGGCCGGCAGCGCTCTGACCGCCCACGCCGAAACCGACGCCACCGATATCGACACGGTGCACGTCACCGCCTCGCAGATCGCGCGCCAGGCCCTGGGTACCTCGACCATCACCGCAGAGGACATCGCCAGGCGCCCGCCGGCCAACGACATCGCCGAGCTGCTGCGCACCATGCCCGGCGTCAACCTGACCGGCAACAGTGCCTCGGGCCAGTACGGCAACAACCGCCAGATCGATCTGCGTGGCATGGGCCCGGAAAACACCCTGATCCTGGTCGACGGCAAGCGCATCGGTGCGCGTGATGCCGTGCGCATGGGCCGCAGCGGTGAGCGCAATACCCGCGGCGATACCAACTGGGTGCCGGCGGAAATGATCGAGCGCATCGAAGTGCTGCGTGGCCCTGCAGCGGCACGTTATGGCTCGGGTGCTTCCGGTGGCGTGGTCAACATCATCACCAAGCGCCCGACCGGCGACCTGACCGGCGCGGTCGACCTGTATGGCCTGGTGCCCGAGCACAGCGCCGAAGGCGGCAGCGAGCGCGTCGGCCTGCAGCTGAGCGGGCCGATGACCGACACCCTGTCGTTCCGCCTGTACGGCAATCTCAACAAGACCGACGCCGATTCGCTGGAACTCAATCGTGACTTCGCGACGAATCCGAACGCGGTGCCGCCGGCCGGTCGCGAGGGCGTCAAGAACCGCGATGTCAACGCGCTGCTGCGCTGGGACATCACCGCCGATCAGGTGGTCGAATTCGAAGCCGGCACCAGCCGCCAGGGCAACATCTACGCCGGCGACCGCGCGGTCAGCACCACCGGCACGTCGACCGGGATCGATCTGGCCGCCCTGGCCGACGACAAGGCGGAGACCAACCGCATGTACCGCAACACCGGCGCGATCACCCATCGCGGCCGCTGGGGTGACGTGACCTCGCGGGTAACGGCCGCGGTTGAGGCGGTCAACAACTCGCGCATCAATGAAGGCCTGGCCGGTGGCCCGGAAGGCAGCTTCAACGGGACCGACTGGTCGACCTCGCGCCTGCGCAACTACCAGCTGGACGGCGAAGTCAGTTTCCCGACCACGCTGGGTGGTGCCGAGAACATCTGGACGCTGGGCTTTGAATACCTGGACAGCCGCCTGACCGACCCGTACTCGATGAGCCAGTCCAGCAGCAGCGGCGGCGGCATCCCGGGGCTGTCGGCCGATCGCGCACGCGGCAAGTCCGACGCGCAGACCACCGCCGTGTTCGTGGAAGACAACATCTACCTGGGCGAGCGCTGGATCGTCACCCCGGGCCTGCGCTTCGACCACCACAGCCAGTTCGGCAACAACACCAGCCCCAGCCTCAACGCGCAGTTCCGCATCAACAGCGACTGGGTGGTGAAGGGCGGTATCGCCCGTGCATTCAAGGCGCCGAACCTGTACCAGTCGAATCCGGACTACCTGTACTACACCCGGGGCAATGGTTGCCCGAATGCACTGCCGAGCCTGGGCGCCGGCTGCTACATGCGCGGCAACTCGGACCTGAAGGCGGAAACCAGCCTGAACAAGGAACTGGGTATCGAGTGGGCACCGCAGAGCGGCTGGCAAGCGTCGTTGACCTACTTCCACAACGACTACAAGGACAAGATCCAGGCCGGGTACAACCAGATCGGGCTGACCGCCGACACCAAGGGTCGCATCTTCCGCTGGGAGAACGCACCCAAGGCGATCGTGCAGGGGCTGGAAGGCAACCTGGTGGTCCCGCTGCTGGGCGAGCAGGGCAACCGCCTGAAGTGGAGCAACAACTTCACCTACATGGTGGAGAACGAGAACAAGAGCACCGGCCAGCCGCTGTCGGTGATTCCGAAGTACACCGTCAACACGATGCTGGACTGGCAGGCCACCGACAAGCTGTCGGTGCTGCTGACCGGCACCTTCTACGGCAAGCAGAAGCCGGCCACCACCAACATCAACAATGATCCGCGCTGCACCGGCACCTGCGATCCGTCGATCGCGCTGCAGGACCGTGGTGCGTACAACATCTGGGGCGTGAGCGCGCGCTACAAGGTGACCGAGACGGTCAGCTTCGGTTTCGGCGTCAACAACCTGGCCGACAAGCGCCTGTTCCGCGAGGCCAACAGCAGCGATGCCGGCGCGGCGACCTACAACGAGCCGGGCCGCGCGTACTGGGCCAGCCTGCGCTTCGGGTTCTGACCGCAGGCGGACGTCGGTCCGCTGCGTCCGCCAGGCGTGGCCTGGCGTTGCCGGCCGCGCTCCGGTAGCGCCGGGCCATGCCCGGTGAGGGACCGCGTGGCCTGCAATGTTATAAACACCGTGATAGTTTCCCAACGCCCTCCGGCGTAGCCTGCCTCCCATCGCAAAGGAGCTGTTGCCATGGGCCACGACCACGATCACCTGCCATCCGAGATCCGCCACGAGAAACCCTTGTGGTGGGCGCTCGGCCTGACCTCCACCTTCCTCGTCGTCGAAGTGGTAGGCGCGTTCTGGACCAACAGCCTGGCGCTGCTGTCCGACGCGGCGCACATGGCTACCGACGCTTTAGCGCTGATGATCGCGCTGGTCGCGGTGCGGCTGAGCCGGCGCCCGCCGGACGCGCGCCGCACCTACGGCTATGCGCGCCTGGAAGCGCTGGGCGCGATGATCAACGGCGCGATGCTGTTCGTGGTTGCCGCCTACATCCTGTGGGAGGCAGTCGGGCGCTTCCGTGAGCCGCAGGAGATCGCCTCCTCCGGCATGCTGGTGATCGCGGCTGCGGGCCTGATCATCAACCTGATCTCGATGCGCCTGCTGCAGGCGGGCAGTGGCGAGAGCCTCAACGTGAAGGGCGCCTACCTGGAAGTGTGGGCGGACATGCTCGGCTCGGTGGCGGTGATCGCCGGTGCGTTGTTGATCAAGTGGACCGGCTGGAAGCCGATCGACCCGATCCTGGCGGTGCTGATCGGTTTGTGGGTATTGCCGCGCACCTATGTGCTGATGCGCGAGGCGATCAACGTGCTGCTGGAAGGCGTGCCCAAGGGCATGGACGTGGCCAAGGTGCGCGACAGCCTGTCCGGCCATGCCGCCGTGCTGGACGTGCATGACCTGCACGTGTGGGCGCTGGCTTCCAGCACACCGGCGCTGACCGCGCACATCGTGATGCGCGACGGCACCGACGCCGACGCGCTGCGCCGCGAGCTGGGCGGACGCCTGCACGATGACTTCGGCATCGAGCACGTGACGCTGCAGATCGAAGCGGACCATTGCGGCGAAGCCTGTGGTGAGCCGGCGCCGGCCAAGGGCGGCGAGCACGAGGGCCATGAAGACCATGACCACGGCGAGGACGCGCAGGGCCATCGCGGCCACGTGCATCGCTGATCGAGGGTGACGACCGTGCCGGGTGATGCCCGGTGCGGTCATTCGTCCCGTCGCGAGGCCCGCCGGTCCGCCAGCCGCGTCGGCTCCGGCAGCCGGTAACCGCGCAGCGTGCGCTGTACCCAGTCCAGCGCGGTATCCGCACTGACCCGATGGCCACCGGCCACGAACAGCGGCTTGCAGCGAATCTTGCTGCGCAGCACCCAGCCCAACTGTTCATCGCCATCCAGCAGCGGCGTATGCGCACCGGCCTCGGCGCCCGGTTCGACGAACCTGCCCACCAGCTTCGACTTGGCCACGCCGATGCTCGGCAGGTCGGTGACCACGCCCAGATGCGCGGCCACGCCCAATCGTCGCGGGTGGCTGATGCCATGGCCATCGACGAACACCAGGTCCGGCGTATGCGGCAGCAGCGCCAGCGCGGCCAGCAGTGCCGGCAGCTCGCGGAAGCTGAGCAGTCCGGGGATGTAGGGCATCACCGTGGGGATGCGCGCGATCTCCTGCGCCAAGGGCTGCAGCGTCTCCGCATCCAACAACACCGCCGCGGCGCGGGTGATGGCGCCATCGTCCTCGAAGCCGACATCCAGCCCGGCCAGCCAGCGCACGTTGCGTGGCAGGCGGTCCTGGCGCTCCACGCGGCCGGCCAGCTGGAGCTGCTGCGCGCGTGCAGCGGCGACGCTGCCTTCCCAGCGCCCGGGGTCGATCACCGTATTCATTGGTCACAGCATCGCATGCGCGGTGCCACGGCCCGGTGAGCGGCGGCCGGGGCTACAATGGCGGCCTGTCTTTCCTCGCGTTGGAGACCCTGCAGTGACCCGTAAACTCGTACTGTTGCGCCATGGCCAGAGCCAGTGGAACCTGGACAACCGCTTCACCGGCTGGGTCGATGTCGACCTGACCGAGCAGGGGCGCCGGGAAGCGGCTGCCGCCGGTCGCCTGATGCGCGAGGAAGGCCTGCAGTTCGACGTCGCCCACACCTCCGTGCTCAAGCGCGCCATCCACACCCTGCAGGGTGCACTGGCCGAGCTGGAACAGGACTGGCTGCCGGTGAACAAGTCCTGGCGCCTCAACGAACGCCATTACGGCGGCCTGCAGGGCCTGGACAAGGCCGAGACCGCCGCCAAGCACGGCGAGGACCAGGTCAAGGTGTGGCGTCGTTCGTACGATATCCCGCCGCCGGCCATGGACCTGGAGGATCCGGGCCACCCGATCCATGACCGCCGCTACGCTGGCCTGGACCGCAACGCGCTGCCGGGCACCGAATCGCTGGCCACCACGCTGGACCGCGTGCTGCCGTACTGGCACGACGCCATCGCGCCGCAGCTGAAGGACGGCAAGACCGTGCTGGTCACCGCCCACGGCAATTCGCTGCGCGCGCTGTACAAGTACCTCAACAACGTCTCGCGCGAGGAAATCCTCGAGCTGAACATCCCGACCGGCATCCCGCTGCTGTTCGAACTGAACGACGACCTGACGGTGAAGTCGTTCCGCTACCTGGGCGACCCGGAAGCAGCGCGCAAGGCCGCTGAAGCCGTGGCCAACCAGGGCAAGGCGAAATAAAACAGAAGGCCGGCGCAAGCCGGCCTTCGCTTTTTGTAGAGTCGAGCCATGCTCGACTGCTGTTGGCCTCTTGCCGCAAGGACAATAAACCCGGAACGGAGAGCAGTCGAGCATGGCTCGACTCTACATAAGCGCGTCCTGTGACCTTTGGCCGGTCCCACCGCAGGCCTCCCCGGCTACCCTGTGAAATTACCCGCAGGAGAGCCTCATGAACGTCCGCAACCTGGTCCCGCTGGGCCTGACCATCGCCATCGCTGCCTCGCTGGCGGCCTGTGGCAAGAATGAAACCGCGCCGGCGGCCAGCGCCGACGCCAAGCCGGCCTTCGACCTGTCGCAGATCAAGACGCCGCTGATCTCGCTCAACAGCGCCGACCTGGATCCGGCCATTTCGGCCTGTACCGACCTCAATGGCTTCGTCAACAGCAAGTGGCTGAAGGCCAACCCGGTGCCGGGCGACCAGACCACCTGGGGCAGCTTCGAGATCCTGCGCGAGCGCTCGCTGGAAGTGCAGCACGCACTGGTGCAGCAGGCCGCGGCCAGCCAGGCCAAGGCCGGCTCGGTGGAAGCCAAGATCGGTGACATCTGGAAGACCGGCAACGATGAAGCCAAGATCGAAGCCGCAGGCCTCGCTCCGCTGCAGCCGCAGCTGGACAAGATCACCGCGCTGAACGACACCGCCGCCATCACCCAGTACCTGCGCGACAGCCAGGCCGAGGGCAAGGGCGTGCTGTTCTCGCTGTTCGCCAATGCCGACTACAAGGATTCGGCCAACGTCATCGCCTATGTCGGCCAGGGCGGTCTCGGCCTGCCGGAGAAGGGCTACTACTTCGATGACGCGCAGGCCAAGATCCGCGATGCCTACGTGGCCTATATCGCCCAGGTGCTGACCCTGTCCGGCGTGGACGCCGCGCAGGCGGCCGAGCAGGCCAAGGCCGTGATGGCCTTTGAAACCCGCCTGGCCAAGGCCTCGATGTCGCGCATCGAAATGCGTGACCCGGCCAAGCGTTACAACCCGCTCAGCGCCGCAGACGCCGACAAGCTGACCCCGAACTTCAGCTGGACCGCGCTGTTCGACACCCTGAAGGTGCCGGCCGCGCAGAAGTTCTCGCTGGCCCAGCCGGGCTTCTTCGGTGAAATGGACAAGATGCTGGCCGATGTGCCGGCCAGCACCTGGCAGGCCTATCTGCGCTTCCACACCATCGACGATGCTTCGCCGTACCTGAGCAGCCAGTTCGAGAAGGCCAACTTCGAGTTCTATGGCAAGACCCTGCGCGGCCAGCAGGAAATGCAGCCGCGCTGGAAGCGCGTGCTGGAGTCGGTCAACGGTGGCATGGGTGAAGCCCTGGGCCAGCTGTACGTTGACGCCGTGTTCCCGGCCGAATCCAAGGTGGCCATGCAGCACCTGGTGGAGAACCTCTCGGTGGCGCTGAAGGCGCGCCTGGAGCAGCTGCCGTGGATGGGCGAAGAGACCAGGAAGAAGGCGCTGGAGAAGTGGGCCAGCTTCACCCCGAAGATCGGCTACCCGGACAAGTGGCGCGAGTGGACGGGCCTGCAGACCAACGGTGACAGCTACCTGGGCAACATGCAGGCCGCGCGCGCGTTCAACTACCGCTACATGCTGGACAAGATCGGCAAGCCGGTGGACAAGACCGAGTGGGGCATGACCCCGCAGACCGTCAACGCCTACTACAACGCCACCAAGAACGAGATCGTATTCCCGGCCGCCATCCTGCAGGCGCCGTTCTTCGACGCCAAGGCCGATCCGGCGCTGAACTACGGCGGCATCGGTGCGGTCATCGGCCACGAGATGATGCACGGCTACGACGACTCGGGCAGCCAGTTCGCTGCCAACGGCAACTTCGACAACTGGTGGACCGACGCCGACCGCAAGGCCTTCACCGAACGTACCGACCAGCTGGTCGCGCAGTTCGATGGCTATGAATCGGTGCCGGGCGTGTTCGTGAAGGGCAAGCTGACCCTGGGCGAGAATATCGGCGACCTGGGCGGCTTGACCGTGGCCTACGACGCGCTGCAGATGGCGCTGAAGGAAGATCCGAAGGCGAATGTCGAAGTCGATGGTCACAGCCAGGACCAGCGCTTCTTCATGAACTGGGCCACCGTGTGGCGCCGCAACTTCACCGACGGTGAGCTGCGCGTCCGCCTGAACACCGACCCGCACGCGCCGGCCAACTTCCGTGCCAACGGCGCGCCGTCGAACATGCCGTCGTATGCCGCTGCGTTCCAGTGCAAGGCCGGCGACGCGATGGTGCGTGCCGACGACAAGCGCGTGGTGATCTGGTAATCGATCGCACGTGATGCGTGATGCAGAAGGCCCGGCGAATGCCGGGCCTTTTGTTTGTCTGATCGGTAGCGCCGGGCCATGCCCGGCGGATCTCAGGCCAGCGCTGGTTCCTGCGCCAGCATGCGATGGAAGCGCTGCAGCACATAGGGATCGATCAGGCCGCCGGACTGCTCGTCGATGATGCGCAACGCAGTCTCGCGTTCCATCGCTGCGCGGTAGGGGCGCACGCTGGTCATGGCATCGTAGGCATCCGCAACGGTGACGATGCGTGAGCCCAGCGGAATGCTCTCGCCACGCAGGCCGTCGGGATAGCCGCTGCCATCGAACGCTTCATGGTGGGCGCGAATCAGCCGCGCGACCGGTGCCGCATCGCTGCGGCCGGTGGCCAGGAAGATGTGCTCGCCACGCACCGGGTGCTCGCGCATGATCGCGCGTTCCTCGTCGGTATGCCGGCGCGGTGTCAGCAGTACATCGTCGGGGATGCCGATCTTGCCGATGTCGTGGAAGCGCGCGGCCAGGCCGATCTGCGAGCAGGCATCGTCATCGAGATCGCAGTGCGTGGCCAGGCGCTGCGCGAGCAGTCCGACGCGATCGCAGTGGTGGCGGGTGTAGGCGTCGCGCATCTGCAGCGACATCGAGAGGGCATCGATCAGGCAGGCCTGCGCGTGCAGCAGGTCGGGGGCGGGTACGGCGTCAGGAAACATGGTCATCCGCCCGCACCGGGTGGGGACCGGTGCGAGGTGTTCTGGGGCGATCAACCCGGGGCGAGGGTGGTCAGAAGGGCGCGGGCCGCATTGAAGCGGTCTTCCGGCAGCGGCAGCGGGTGCTTGATGCGCAGCTTGTCAGGCCCTTCCATGGCGTACAGGTTCGGTTGTTTCTGGATCAGCTGGATCACCGCCATCGGGTCGATGTTCGGCTTGGACTCGAACACGATGCGGCCACCGTTCTCGCCCAGGTCCAGCTTGCGGATGCCGAGGGTGTTGGCCTTCAGCTTCAGCTCGGCAATGGCAAACAGGTGCTTGGCCGCATCCGGCAGAAGCCCGAAGCGGTCGATCATCTCCACCTGAAGTTCGCGCAGCGCATCACTGTCGCGCGCGCTGGAAATGCGCTTGTACAGGGTCAGGCGGGTGTGCACGTCCGGCAGGTAGTCTTCCGGAATCAGCGCCGGCACATGCAGCTCGACCTCGGCACCGCGCACTTCCTCGCCGGCATCCAGGTCGGGCAGCTTGCCCTGCTTGATGCTGCGCACCGCGCGCTCCAGCAGTTCGGTGTACAGGCTGAAGCCGACCTCGGCCATCTGCCCGCTCTGGTCTTCGCCGAGCAGTTCGCCGGCACCGCGGATCTCCAGGTCGTGCGTGGCCAGGGTGAAGCCGGCGCCCAGCTCGTCCATCGACGCGATCGCTTCCAGGCGCTTTTCGGCGTCCGGAGTGATCGAGCGGCGGTCGGGGGCCACCAGGTACGCGTAAGCGCGGTGGTGCGAACGACCGACGCGGCCACGCAGCTGGTGCAGCTGGGCCAGGCCGAAGCGATCGGCGCGGTTGATGATGATGGTGTTGGCGTTGGGGATGTCGATGCCCGACTCGATGATCGTGGTCGACAGCAGTACGTTGAAGCGCTGCTTCTGGAAATCCAGCATCACCTTTTCCAGCTCGCGCTCGGGCATCTGCCCGTGGGCGATGCCGATGCGCGCCTCGGGCACCAGCTCGGACAGCTCGCGCTGCATGCGGCCGATGCTTTCCACGTCGTTGTGCAGGAAGTACAGCTGGCCACCACGCGCCAGCTCGCGCTGGAAGGCTTCGCGCAGCAGCGCGTTGTCCCACTGGGTGATGAAGGTCTGCACCGCCAGCCGGTTCGGCGGCGGCGTGGCGATGATCGACAGGTCGCGCAGGCCGGCCATGGCCATGTTCAGCGTGCGCGGGATCGGCGTGGCGGTCAGGGTCAGCAGGTGCACGTTGGCGCGCAGCGCCTTCAGCGCTTCCTTCTGGCGCACGCCGAAGCGCTGTTCCTCGTCGACGATGACCATGCCCAGGTCCTTGAACTTCACGTCCGGCTGCAGCAGGCGATGGGTACCGACGATGACGTCGATGGTGCCGGCGGCGACCTTCTCCAGCTCGGCCTTGATTTCCTTGGTGGTCTTGAAGCGCGACAGCACCTCGACCTTCAGCGGGTAATCGGCGAAACGGTCGCGGAAGTTGCGGTAATGCTGTTCGGCCAGCAGCGTGGTCGGCACCAGCACGGCCACCTGCTTGCCGGCACTGGCGGCGGCGAATGCCGCACGCACCGCCACCTCGGTCTTGCCGAAGCCAACGTCGCCGCAGACCACACGGTCCATCGGCTGGCTGCTGGCCAGGTCGCGCAGGGTGGCGTCGATCGCGGCCAGCTGGTCCGGCGTTTCCTCGAACGGGAAACCGGCGGCGAACGGCTCGTACATCGCGCGGTCCACCTGCAGCGCCAGGCCGGCACGGGCCTGGCGGCGGGCCTGGATCTCCAGCAGCTCGGCGGCGACGTCGCGCACCTTCTCGGCGGCCTTGCGCTTGGCCTTGCTCCACTGTTCGCCACCGAGCGAATGCAGTGGCGCGGTTTCCGCCGACGCACCGGAGTAGCGGCTGATCAGGTGCAGCTGGGCGACCGGCACATACAGGCGGTCGCCCTTGGCGTACTCGATTTCCAGGAACTCGCCGGGCATGCCGCCGACGTCCATCGCGATCAGGCCACGGTAGCGGCCGACGCCATGGTCCTCGTGCACGATCGGCGCACCCTCGGTCAGTTCGCCGAGGTCGCGGATGATCGCTTCCGGCTCGCGGCCGGCACGGCGCGTGCGGCGGGTGCTGCCGGCGCGCTCGGGGAACAGCTGGCGCTCGGTCAGTACCGCGATGCGCGGGTCGTCCAGTGCGAAGCCATCCTCCAGCGGCGCCACCGCGATCGCGAAACGCGCATCGTCGGCGAGGAAGCTGGGCAGGTCGGCCACCACCGGCGGCTTCAGCTCGGCGGCCTGCAACACTTCCAGCAGGGCCTCGCGACGCCCGGGCGAATCGGCGGCAATCAGCACCCGGCCCGGATAGTGACCGAGGAAGGATTTCAGCGCATCGCCAGCGGGGGCTTCGCGTGCGGCCACCGGCAGTGGTGGCAGCGGCTGGTCACCCAGCGCGTGCGCATCGGCAATGCGGGCGTGCTCGGGTGCCCAGACCTCGATGCGCGCGGCATCGTTCAGTCGCTCGCGCAGCAGCTCCGGCGACAGGTACAGCGCCGACGGCGGCAGCAGCGGCCGTTCCACATCGTGGCGGCGCTGTTCGTAGCGCTCGCCGGTCTGCGCCCAGAATGCTTCAGCGGCTTCGCCGGCCCCGGCGCAGACCACCGGCAGGCTGCCGTCGGGCAGGTAGTCGAACAGGGTCGCGGTGCGTTCGAAGAACAGCGGCAGGTAGTACTCGACGCCGGCCGGGGCCAACCCGGACTTCAGGTCCTGGTACAGCGCGCTGCGCCGGGTATCGACATCGAAGCGCTCGCGCAGCGTGGCCAGCACGCGGGCGATGCTGGCCTCGTCCATCGGCACTTCGCGGCCAGGCAGCATGTGCACCGCCTCGACCTTGTCCAGCGAGCGCTGGCTTTCCGGATCGAAGGCGCGGATCGAGTCGATGTCCTCGTCCAGCAGCTCCACCCGCAACGGCTCGTCGGCGCCCATCGGGAACACATCGAGCAGGCCGCCGCGCACGGCGAAGTCACCCGGGTCCATCACCTGCGGCACGTTGCGGTAGCCGGCGCTTTCCAGACGGCGCTTCTCGGCTTCCAGGTCCAGGCGCTGGCCGACCTTCAGGTCGAAACTGCCACCGATCACGTAGCTGCGCGGGGCCAGCTGCTGCAGCAGGGTCTGCACCGGCACGATCACCAGGCCGCGCTTCAGCGTGGGCAGGCGGTGCAGGGCGGACAGGCGCTGCGAAATGATGTCCGGATGCGGGCTGAAGCGGTCGTAGGGCAGGGTTTCCCAGTCCGGGAAGGCCACCACCGGCAGGGCCGGATCGCCGCCGAGCAGGGTCTGCAGGTCGGCTTCGAGCTGGTTGGCACCGTGGTTGTCACGGGCGATCACCAGCAGCGGGGCGTCGTGCGCACGCGCGGCCTGGGCCAGATACCAGGCCAGGGCGGTCGGCGAGGCGGGGGCGCGCCACCAGGCGCGGAGCTGGCCGGCGCGCGGCAGCGGCGGGGCGGGGTATGAGG
>NZ_JAOCFV010000031.1:0-54848 GCF_029842145.1 Stenotrophomonas sp. GD03794 | reverse complement strand
ACGCCGCCCTGGGGCGGCGTTTTCCGTTCTGCTTACTTACCGCCCAACCGCTCCCACAGGAAGCTGTAGGCCAGCGCCGACATGTGCGCGGCCTGCGCATTGTTGGCTGCGCCGCCGTGGCCACCTTCGATGTTCTCGTAGTAGGTCACGTCCTTGCCGGCGTCGATCATCTTCGCCGCCATCTTGCGGGCATGGCCCGGGTGCACGCGGTCATCGCGGGTGGAGGTGGTGAACAGCACCGGCGGGTACTTCTTCTTCGCGTCGAACAGGTGGTACGGCGAGAAGGTCTTGATGAACTCCCAGTCGCTGGTGTCCGGGTTGCCGTATTCGGCCATCCACGACGCGCCGGCCAGCAGGTGGCTGTAGCGCTTCATGTCCAGCAGAGGCACCTGCACGACCACTGCACCGAACAGTTCCGGATACTGGGTCAACATGTTGCCGGTCAGCAGGCCACCGTTGCTGCCGCCCTGCACGCCCAGGTGCTTGGCGGTGGTGATCTTGCGCTTGACCAGATCCCGCGCCACGGCGGCCATGTCTTCGTAGGCCTTGTGGCGGTTCTGCTTCAGCGCTGCCTGGTGCCAACGCGGGCCGTACTCGCCGCCGCCACGGATGTTGGCAACCACGTACACGCCGCCCTTCTCCAGCCAGGCGCGGCCCATGCCACCGGAATAGCTCGGGGTCAGCGAGATCTCGAAGCCACCATAGCCGTACAGTAGGGTCGGGTTGGAGCCGTCCAGCTTCATCGCCTTGTCATGCACCACGAAGTACGGCACGCGGGTGCCGTCCTTGCTGGTGGCGAAGTGCTGCTCGATCACCTTGCCCTTGGCATCGAAGAAGGCCGGCATGGTCTTCAGCGTTTCCGGCGCCTGCCCGATCTCGGCCAGGGCCAGGGTGGTCGGGGTGAGGTAGTCGGTGGCGGTCAGCCACACCGCGTCGCTGTCGTTGCTGTCCACCGCAGCCACGCCCAGCGTGCCGAAGGCCGGCGCGCCGACGAAGCGGCTGGTCTGCCAGCCATTGGCGCCCGGGGTCAGCACCGACAGGCGGTTCTTGACGTCATCCAGCACGTTCAGCACCAGGTGGCTCTTGGTCCAGGTGGCGCTGGCCAGCGAGGTGGTCGCGGTCGGGGTGAACAGCACCTCGAAGTCGCGCTTGCCGGCCAGGAAGTCGTCCAGCTTCGTCGCCAGCAGCGAACCGGACGCGTAGGTCTTGCCGCCCACGGTCCACGGATCGCGCAGTTCCAGGGTCAGCCACTGCTTGTGCAGGCCCTTCTCGGCCGAGTTCGGCGCGTCGATCTTGGTCAGCGTGCCGTCGTCGCCACGCAGGTAGAGCTCGTTGTTGTAGAACGCCAGCGTGCGGCTGACCAGGTTGCGCTCGAAGCCCGGGGTGTCATCGTGCATCGCCGCGATGTACATGTCTTCCGGCTTGCCTTCATACACCACGGTGGCCGAGGCCATCGGCGTGCCGCGCTTCCACAGTTTGGCCACGCGCGGATAGCCCGACGTGGTCATCGTGCCGGCACCGAAGTCGGTGTAGACGAACACCGTGTCGCGGTCGACCCAGTTGAGGCCACCCTTCGACTCCAGACGGAAGAAGCCGTCCTTGATCCAGGTCTTGTTGGCCAGGTCGAATTCGCGGGTGACGTCGGCGTCGGCGCCGCCACGCGACAGCGCGATCAGGCAGCGGCTGTAGTCCGGGCGCAGGCAGTCGGCACCGTGCCAGACCCAGTTCTCACCCTCGGCCTTGTTCAGCGCATCCAGGTCGAGCACGGTCTCCCACTGCGGCGAGGCCTTGCGGTATTCGGCCAAGGTGGTGCGCCGCCACAGGCCGCGCTCGTGCTGCTGGTCCTTCCAGAAGTTGTAGTAGTAGTCGCCGATCTTCTGCACGCCGGGGATCTTGGCATCGGAGTCGAGCACCTCGCGGATGCTGGTCTCCATCTGCTTGAAGGCCGGGGTCTGCGCCAGGCGCGCCTCGGACTTGGCGTTCTGTTCCTTGACCCAGGTCAGCGGCTTGTCGCCGGTGACGTCTTCGAGCCAGGCGTAGCGATCGGTGTCTTCAGCGGCCACGGCGGTCCCCACCGAGGCAGCGGTCATCATGCCGGCCAGCAGGCAGGCGGAAGCAAGTCGAGACATTGCAGCTCCAGGCAGTCATAAGCCGTGGAACGCTAGCATGGATCGCCGCGGCCGCCCCCGTGTCGAAGGTCAGGCCGCGGCGGTCGAGCCGCGACGGCCTCGCACCGCCCCGCCGCTACGGCGACGCGCCTGTCCACCGGTACGACGCGCCAGCCGCAGCCACGACAGGCGCGGCAACGGGAAGCGCAGCAACGCCCACCAGGCCACCAGCGGCATGCCCACCAGCCACATCGGCAGCCAACCCAGCCAGGCACTGCTGCCGCGCGCGGCCGGCCAGACCAGTACCAGTGCCACGCCGGCCAGGGCCAGCTGCTGCACGCTGCGCAGCAGGCGGGGGTCGGCACGCTCGAGAATGACGCGTTCAGTTGCAGGGCGGCGGACGGAACGTGCGTTCATGGGGCTTCTCCGATGGACAATGCAACACAGCATGGGCAAGGCCCTTCTCACAGGTTGCGACACCATTGACGGATCGCGTGCACACAGTCGACCATGCGCGTGCAAGCCCACTGGAGCCCGCTCCCGCATGACTTCGATCCGCCCGCTCTGCGCCGTGCTGCTGGCCCTGTCCCTGGCGGGCCCCGCCGTGGCCGCCAGTGAGCCGCCGTCGCCCCGCGCCAGCGCCACCGACGCGGCCGACCCGGGGGCGCCGATCGACCTGAAGCGCTTCATGGGCACCTGGTATGTGATCGGCCGCGTGCCGAACTTCATCGAACGCGGGCATGTCGCCAGCGTCAACGAGTATGAGCTCCGCGACGCGCACAAGGTCGGCATCACCTACCGCTACCGCGATGGCTTCGGCGAACCGCTGCAGGAAGTCCGCGCGCGTGCCAGCGTCGACCCGGACAGCGGCAACCACGGCTGGCGCACCTGGTTCTACCGCGTGGTGCCCACCCATTCGCGGGTACTGGAAGTGGCCCCGGACTATTCGTGGGCGCTGATCGGCTATCCCGGCCGTGAAATGGCCTGGATCTTCTCTCGTACGCCGGACATGGACAAAGCCCTGTACAAGGAGCTCGCAGAGCGACTGCGCGACGAGTACGGCGTGAACACCGACAAGCTCAAGCGCGTGCCGCAGCACCCGGAGCAGGTCGGCAAGCTGGGCTACGAAGTACCGAACGTGCGTTGATTGCAGGTGGGATTGCCGGCCAGCGGCCGGCACTACCATTTCCAGGCAATGGGGTAGAGCCGGCCGCTGGCCGGCTGCCGCGATGCACCGGGCGACGCCGGGGCAGCGCCCCGGCGCCTCGTCATTTGCGGCTGTAATGCGCGACCAGGCGGTCGCCGAGCATCTGCAGCAGCTGCACCAGGACCAACAGCAGGACCACGGTAACCAGGGCCACGTCGGTGTGCGAACGCTGGTAGCCATCGCGGAACGCCAGGTCACCAAGGCCGCCGGAACCAATCGCGCCGCCCATCGCGGTGAAGCCGATCAGGGCCACGGTGGTGACCGTCGCACCGGCGATCAGGCCAGGACGCGCTTCCGGCAGCAGCACGCGGGTGACCAGCTGCCAGGTGGTGGCGCCCATCGCCTGGGTGGCCTCGATCACGCCACGGTCCACTTCGCGCAGCGCGGTCTCGACCAGGCGCGCGTAGAACGGCGCTGCGCCGATCACCAGTGGCACGATCGCACCACGCACGCCCAGCGACGTCCCCATCAGGAACAGGGTGACCGGAATCAGCACGATCATCAGGATGATGAAAGGCACCGAGCGCAGCAGGTTCACCACCAGCGCCAGCACGCCATAGGCGAACGGACGGCGCTTCATCTGCGGTGCGCCGAACAGGTACAGCAGCACGCCCAGCGGCAGGCCGATGGCCAGGGTCAGCGGCAGCGAACCGAGCAGCATCAGCAGGGTGTCGATGGTGGCCTGGCCGATGTCGGCCCACTTGCCCGCATCCAGGTGGCGGAAGAAACCGCCGGCAGTGGCGATGATCATCGACGCAGTTCCTCAACGTGCACGCCGGCGGCCACGAACGCGGCCTGCGCGGCGGATTGGTCACCGCCCACCAGGGCGACAACCAGCTGGCCATACGGGGTGTCCTTGATCCGGTCGATACGGCCGGACAGGATGTTGTAATCGACACCGGTCTCCCGCGCGACGCTGCCGAGCAGGGGTTCGTAGGTGTCTCCGCCGAGGAAGGTCAGGCGCACGATGCGGCCACCGACGGCATCGAAATCACGGTGCAGCGCGCCTTCATCCACGTGCTCCGATTCGCTGACGAAACGGCGCGTGGTCGGGTGCTGCGGGTGCAGGAACACCCGGGTGACCGGCCCGGTCTCGACCATCTGGCCGGCATCGAGGACGGCGACGCGGTCGCAGACGCGGCGGATCACGTCCATCTCGTGGGTGATCAGCACGATCGTCAGGCCGAGCTCGCGATTGATCTTCGACAACAGCGACAACACCGAGGCGGTGGTCTGCGGGTCCAGCGCACTGGTGGCCTCGTCGCACAACAGGATCTGCGGGCGTGTCGCCAGCGCACGGGCGATGCCGACGCGCTGCTTCTGGCCACCGGAAAGCTGTGCGGGGTACTTCTGCGCATGCGCCTCCAGGCCCACGGTCTGCAGCAATTCGGCCACGCGCGCGTCGATCTCCGCCTTCGGCGTGCCGGCCAGCTCCAGCGGGAAGGCGACATTGCCGGCCACCGTGCGCGACGACAGCAGGTTGAAGTGCTGGAAGATCATGCCGATTCGCCGGCGCAACGCGCGCAGGCCATCCGCGTCCAGTGCGGTGACATCCTCGCCACCGATCAGCAGCCGGCCACCGCTGGGTTCTTCCAGACGGTTGATCATGCGGATCAGGGTCGACTTGCCGGCGCCGGAGTGGCCGATGATGCCGAATACCTCACCGGCCTCGATGGTCAGGTCCAGCGGCCGCAGCGCGCTGACTTCGCGGCCGGCAACGGCATAGGATTTGTGCAGGCGCTGGAACTCGATCACGGGCGTGGCTCACCGGCTGGGTGACGGAAGGGGGCGTGCAGCCTACCAGCGCAGGCGGTCGCGCGCCCGCGCCATGGGCCAGAATGTTATTCCTTTTGGTTCTAAGTCGCCCGCACCGACGCGTTGGCTGGGGTCAGAGCCCCTGCGGGGATCCGACCCCAAGGTCGGATCCCCGCAGGGGCTCTGACCCCATTCCCCGGCCAAACCGACTCAGGGATGGTCCAGCGGCTTCGGCGGCTCCTGCCGGTTCACCCGCTCACGGTGCAGCAGGTACAGCCCCGAGGCGACGATGATCGCCGCACCCACCCAGGTATAGCTGTCTGGCAGCTGGCCCCAGAAGGCCAGATCCCAGCCGATCACCCAGACCAGGCCGCTGTACTCCAGCGGCGCGATCATCGAGGCCTCGCCCAGCTGGAACGCCTTGGTCAGGGCGATCTGGCCGAGCGCGCCGGCCAGGCCCATGCCGGCGATCAGCGGCGCATGCGCCAGCTGCAGCGGCACCCAGCCGGGAAGGGCCAGCAGGCCGGCGCCGATGGCCATGATCACAAGGAACCAGACCACCATCGACTGCGAGGTATCGGTGCGGGTGAGCAGGCTGACCGTGATCGCCGCCACGGCATAGGCGGTGGCGGCGGCCAGCACCATCAGGCCGGGCACCGAGATGAAACCGTCCACACCCGGCCGCAGCACCACCAGCACGCCGACCAGGCCGATGCCGATGGCCACCCAGCGCCGTGGCCCGACCCGCTCGCCCAGCAGCGGCACCGACAATGCGGCGATCAGCAGCGGGGCGACGAAATAGATGGTGTAGGCGGTGGACAGCGGCAGGTCGCGCAGGGCGAACACGAAGCAGCCGATCATCGCCATGCCCAGCGCGCCACGCAGCAGGTGCAGCCCCCAGCGACGCGGGATCAGCGAGCGCGGGCCGGCGCTGGCCAGCACCCAGACCAGCACGAACGGCAACGAGGCCGCGCCGCGCAGGAAGGTCACTTCCAGGGTCGGATAGCTGGCCGACAGCTGCTTCATGCCAGCGTCCATCAGCGAGAAACAGGCGACCGCAGCGACCATCCAGGCCACCGCACGCGAAGGGGAGCGTTGCACGTTCATGGCCCATTATCGCCGACCACACCGGCTTGTAGAGTCGAGCTTGCTCGACTGCCGCCCTTCTGTAGAGTCGAGCCATGCTCGACTGCCTTGTGAAGAGCAGTCGAGCATGGCTCGACTCTACAGAAAGCAGGCATGCGGGCCGGCGCGATAGAATGGCCACCACTGAATCCTGCGGAGCATCGCCCATGCCTTCCTTCGACGTCGTGTCCGAAGTCGACACCCACGAGCTGACCAACGCCATCGACCAGGCTAACCGCGAACTGGCCACCCGCTTCGACTTCAAGGGCGTGGACGCCAAGTTCGAGCGCGATGGCGATGTGATCAACCAGACGGCGCCAACCGAGTTCCAGCTCAAGCAGATGAACGACATCCTGCGCGCACGCCTGGCCGCACGCGGCATCGACGTGCTCAGCCTGGAGTTCGGCGACATCGAGACCAACCTGGCCCAGGCCCGGCAGAAGATCACCGTCAAGCAGGGCATCGAGCAGAAGATCGCCAAGAAGATCGCGGCGGCACTGAAGGACGCCAAGCTGAAGGTGGAAAGCCAGATCAACGGCGACAAGCTGCGCGTGCAGGGCAAGAAGCGCGATGACCTGCAGGACGCCATCGCCGTGCTCAAGGCCGGCAAGTTCGAGCTGCCGCTGCAGTTCAACAACTTCCGCGACTGATGCCCCCGCCGGGCCCTGCCCGGTGGACTACGCGGTCAATCGCGCAGCAGCTTGTACAGCGTGGTGCGCGAGATTCCCAACTGGCGTGCGGCCAGGCTGAGGTTGCCGTCAGCGGCCTGGGCCGCGCGGCGCGCGGCCTCACGCTGCTGGTCACGCAGCAGCGGCGCGCCTGGATCTGCCGGGGTGCTCCGCACAGTAGACCGGTGCGCCGCGCCTCGCGGCCCCTGCAGACGCTGCAGGTAGACCGCACTGCCCTCGCCCAGCCGGACCCGATGCGCTGCGCCCGGTTGCAGCAGCCGACGCCGTTGCGCCGCACTGGCACCGGCAAACAGCGCTTCCAGACCCAGCAGCGGCAACGGCCCGCGCCGTGGCAGGCCCAGCAGGCGCCGTGCAACGCGGTTGGCTGCACGCAGCTGGCCATCCTCCTGCACCGCCAGCAGCCCCTGCAGCGGTGACGCCAGCCAGCGCGGATCATGTTGCACGGCCAGCAGGTGCACGTCGGTAAGGCTGTGGAACAAGCGGTTTTCGCTGGCCAGCGCAGCCTGCCGGAAATAGCCCTGCAGCAGGGCGGGATCGCGCTCGCCAAGACCGGTGATGTCGATCACTCCGCAGACCCGACCGTCGAGATCGTGCAGTGGCTCGCTCAGGCAGAACACCGGCGCGAACCGCTGCAGGTAGTGTTCGTTGCCGCGCACCAGTGCCGGCACATCGTCGGCCAGGCTGACCGCTGGCGCGGTGGTGCCGATCTCGGTCTCGCCCAGCTGTCGCCCGACCTGGATCGGCCGCAGCAAGGGAGCATCTTCCAGCCCGTGGGCCTGCTGCGCGATCACCATGCCATCGCGGTTTGCGCAGAACATCGTCCAGCCACGCCCACCGAAGGCCGCCCAGAGCTGTTCCAGCTCCGGCTGCACGCAACGCGCCAGGCGCCGATCATCGGGATGGGAAAGATGGCGGCCATCGCCCAGCAGCGGCCGATAGTCCGGCTCCTGCCCCGGCTGCAGGCCCGCCGCGCGCGAACGCAGCCATGACTGCTGCAGCGGCAGCGGCAACACGCCCAATGAGCGCACATCGCCGTCGGCGAAAGCGGCACGTGCCGCCACCAGTTGTTGCTGCCCGACTGTCGTGGCCATCATGGAAGCAGCGTACACCCGCCAGCGGCAACGCCATGTTACGTCTCGGCAACGGAGCGTTTCCGTTTCAAGACGCGTTCAAACAAAGGGGCAGAGCCATTATCTTCTGGAAACGGATCTGCCCCATGCCGGCCAGCGACCGGCACTACCAACAGGGGAAACTACGCCGAGATGCGCAGCACCGGCTTCAGGGTAATGCCACGGGTACTGTCTTCTGCGGCCTGGTTGATCTGTTCCAGCGGATAGAACTTCACCAGCTTGTCGAACGGGAAGCGTCCCTGCTGGAACAGGGTCACCAGCTGCGGAATGAACACCTGCGGCACACTGTCGCCCTCGACGATGCCGCGGATGCTGCGACCGCCGAGCAGCAGGTTGTTCACATCGAAGCTGGCCGTCGTGCCCAGTTTCGGCGCGCCCACCACGCCCATCATGCCCAGCCCACCCAGCGCCTCGACGCCAGCGGACAGCACGTCCGGACGACCGGTCGATTCCAGCGCGAAGTCAGCACCCCCACCCGTGATCGCACGCACCGCCTCGACCACATCGGTCTCCCGGCTGTTGACCACGTGGGTGGCCCCCAGCTCCAGAGCAAGCTCCAGGCGCGAAGGCACCACGTCGATGGCAATGATGGTGGTGGCCCCGGCCACCTTGGCCGCCATCACCGCGCTCAGGCCCACCGCACCGGCACCATAGCTTGCAAAGCTGCTGCCCGACCGCACCTGCAGCGAGTTGAGCACCGCACCGGCACCGGTCTGGATGCCGCACCCAAGCGGGCCCAGCAGTTCCAGTGGTGCGTCATCAGGCACCTTGATCGCATTGATCTCGCGGGCCAGCGCGTAGGTGGCAAACGAGGACTGGGCAAAGAAATGATCGTGCAGCGGCTGGCCCTGCGCATCGGTGATCGCGGTATGGCCGTGGCCATCATCGCCACCGAAGTTCAGGGCGAAGAAATCCCTGCAGTAGGCACCGTGTCCACCCCGGCAGGGATTGCAGTGACCACAGGCGCCGTAGGTCAGCACCACGTGATCCCCCGCCTTGAGGTCGCGCACGTTCGGGCCAACCGCTTCGACGATGCCCGCCCCCTCATGGCCCAGCACCGCCGGCAGCGGCACCGGATAGTACTGATCGCGCACGATCAGGTCGGTGTGGCACAGGCCGGTGGCCACCACCTTCACCAGCACCTCGTCGTCCTGCGGACCGCGCAGCGTCGCCTGCTCGATGACGAAGGGCTGCTCCTTGCCGCGTACCACGGCGGCGGTGATCTCACGCGTTGCGTTGTTGTCGTTCATCGTGATGGCTCCTTCGATCAGATCGGGTATGCGGGCGCTTCGCCCTTGACGGTCAACCACTGCCACTGGGTGAACTCCTCGCCATTGGCCGGGCCACCGATGCTGGTGCCGTTGCCGGACGCGCCGACGCCGCCGAAGGGGTTGATCACCTCGTCATTCACGGTCTGGTCGTTGATGTGCAGCAGACCGGTACGCAGGCGCTCGCCGATCTTCAGCGCGCGGCCGACGTTGCTGGACACGATCGCCATCGACAGCCCGTACTCGCTGTCGTTGGCCAGGCGCACGGCTTCGTCGTCATCGTCGAACGGCACCACCACCGCCACCGGCGCGAAGATCTCCTCGCTGAAGGCCGGATTGTCGGCCGCAACGTTGCCGAGCACGGTGGGTGCGAAGAACAGCTCCCGGTGCGTTCCGCCCGCTTCCAGCGTGGCACCGGCCTGCACCGCCTGCTCGACCACGCGTGCGGCATGGTCGCGCTGGCCGGCATTGATCAGCGGGCCGATCGCCACGTCCTCACGTGCCGGGTCGCCTACCTTCAGCGCGTTGGCCTTGGCCACCAGTTTCTGCAGGAACGTGTCGTGGATCTTCCGGTGCACCAGCACGCGCCCGGTCGCCATGCAGATCTGGCCCTGGTGCAGGTAGACGCCCCACGCGGTGTTGGCCACCGCCAGGTCCAGGTCCGCATCGTCCAGGATGATCAACGAATTCTTGCCACCCAACTCCAGCGAAACCTTTTTCAGGTGCTTGCCCGCCGCTTCGCCGACCTTGCGCCCGGCGGCGGTGGAACCGGTGAACTGGATCATCGCCACGTGCGGGTCACTGGTCAGTGTAGCCCCGGCCGCGCCATCGCCGGGCAGCATGTGCAGCACGCCTGCCGGAAGGCCCGCCTGCTCGAACAGGCGTGCGATCACCGCGCCACCACACACTGCCGTACGCGGGTCCGGCTTGAGGACCACAGCGTTGCCCAGCGCGATCGCCGGGGCCACCGCGCGCATCGCCAGGTAGAGCGGGAAGTTGAACGGCGAGATGACCCCGACCACGCCCAGCGGCCTGCGCCGTGCCAGGTTCAGCCGGCCCGGTTCGGAGGGCAGGATCTCGCCCACGCTGCGCGACGGCAGTGCGGCGGCTTCATGCAGCGCCTTGATCGTCACCTTGGCCTCGAAGCCGGCCTTGAGGCGGGTCGAGCCGCTTTCGCGGACCAACCAGTCGATGAGGGTGTCGATGTTCTCCTCGGCCAGCCGCGCAGCCTTGCGCAGCACCTCGGCGCGCTGTTCGTAGGGCGCCGCCGCCCACGCCTGCTGCGCCTGTGCCGCGGCGGCCGCCGAACGCGCGATCTGCGCCGGGTCGGCCAGGCCGATCTCGCCCAGCTCCTGGCCGGTGGCCGGTTCAATCACCGGGTGCCGTTGCGGGGCAGCCTGCCAGTGGCCATCAAAGAAGGCGCCGGCCCAGAGGGCGTCCGGCAGCCACGGGGAAGATGCAGTCATGGGTGTCCTCCTGTGTCGTGCATCCATTCCACGCCCGTCGCCCCGGGCTGGCAATCGGCCATCCATCGGTAGCGCGCAACAGTTTGAATCTTCGGGGATTTCCAGCTTCGCCTCTGTCCAGTTCCTGCACAGTGGACAGCGCAGCACCGGCACACTGCCTACAATGGCGGCCCCGCCAGCCGACGTGCCCGCCATGACCGATTCCCACCTGCCCACCGATGACCCGATCGCCGCCACCCGCCTGTGGCTGGAGCGCATCGTCATCGGCCTGAACCTGTGCCCGTTCGCCAAGGCGGTGTACGTGAAGGACCAGGTCCGCATCGTGCTCAGTGATGCGACCACGCCGGAAGCGCTGGTTGAGCAGCTGGCCGAGGAACTGGTGCTGCTGCGTGACACACCCGCCGAGCAGATCGACACCACCCTGATCGTGCACCCGCAGGTGCTGACCGACTTCCTCGACTACAACGATTTCCTCGATAACGCCGACGCGGCGATCGAAGCGCTGGACCTGCAGGGCATCCTGCAGGTGGCCAGCTTCCACCCGGACTATCAGTTCGACGGCGTGGCCGCGGACGACGCCAGCAACTACACCAACCGCGCGCCCTTCCCCACCCTGCACCTGCTGCGCGAAGACAGCGTGGCGCGCGCGGTGGATGTCTATCCGGACCCGGACGTGATCGTCGAGCGCAACATCCAGACCCTGGACCGCATCGGCGTGGACGGCTGGCATCGCCGCCTGCGTGGCGAAGACCTGACGTGAGCACGGTGCCGCCGATTGCCACATGGCCGGCCGCGCCGCTGTCGGGCAAGGCGGTGCTGGTCACCGGCGGCGCCAACGGCATCGGTCGCGGCATCGCCCAGGCCGTGCTCGGTGCCGGCGGACGCGTGCTGATCGGCGACCTGGATGAGGAGGCCGGCGAGGCGTGTCTGGCGGAATGGCAGCGTGGCGAGGATGCCGCGTTCCAGCGCCTGGACATCACCGACGAAGCCAGCGTGCGCGACTTCATCGCCGTGGCCCAGCAGCGTTTCGGCCGCATCGACGGGCTGGTCAACAACGCAGGGATCGCCGGCCCGCACGGTACGCTGCTGCAGGACATGGACTGGGACGAGTGGCAGCGCCGGCTGTCCTCGCTGCACGGCGCCTTCCTGTGCAGCAAGCACGCGTTGCCCGCGCTGACTACCAGCGCCGCCGGTGCGATCATCAACATCGCCTCCACCCGCGCCTGGCAATCCGAAGCACACAGCGAAGCCTATGCCGCGGCCAAGGGTGGGCTGGTGGCCTTCACCCATGCACTGGCGATCAGCGCCGGCCCGGCGGTGCGGGTGAACAGCATCAGTCCCGGCTGGATCGGCACCACTGCGTGGCAGGCACCCTCACGGCGCCTTGAGCCGGAGTACTCGGCCATCGACCAGGCGCAACACCCGGTCGGCCGGGTCGGTCACCCCGAAGATATCGGTGCACTGGCGGTGTACCTGCTGTCGTCACTGTCCGGTTTCACCACCGGCCAGGACTTCATCGTCGACGGCGGCATGACCCGGAAGATGATCTACGCTGAATGACCCCAAGGCGCGACGCCTGGTAGAGGCCAGCCTTGGTTGGCCTGGGCTTCTCGCCAACCAAGGTTGGCACCTACCAAACACCTTACGCCATGCCCGAGTGGCGCAGCAGCGCGTCGATCTGCGGCGCGCGGCCGCGGAAGGCCTTGAAGTTCTCCGCCGCCGGGCGGCTGCCACCACGCGACAGGATCTCATCGCGGAAGCGTGCACCGGTTTCAGCCAGTGCCTGCGGCGCTTCCTCGAATGCGGCGTAGGCATCGGCGCTGAGCACCTCGGCCCACTTGTAGCTGTAGTAACCCGCGGCGTAACCGCCGGCGAAGATATGGCTGAACTGGTGCGGGAAGCGGTTCCAGACCGGCGGGTGGTTCACTGCCACTTCCGCACGCACGCGGTCGAGCAGTGCCAGCACGCTGTCCTGCGCCGGTTCGAACTGGCTGTGCAGCAGCATGTCGAACAGGCCGAACTCCAGCTGGCGCACCGTGGCCATGCCGCTGTGGAAATTGCGCGCGGCCAGCATGCGCTCGTACAGCGCGCGCGGCAGTGGCTCACCCGTTTCAACATGCGCGGTCATGCCCTGCAGGTGGTCCCATTCCCAGCAGAAGTTCTCCATGAACTGGCTGGGCAGCTCCACCGCGTCCCATTCCACGCCGTTGATGCCGGCCACACCCAGTTCGCCGATGCGGGTCAGCAGCTGGTGCAGGCCGTGGCCCATCTCATGGAACAACGTGGTCACTTCGTTGTGGCTGAAGGTCGCCGGCTTGCCGTTGGCACCACGGCCAAAGTTGCACACCAGGTAGACCAACGGGGTCTGCACGCTGCCATCGGCACGCACGCGACGGTTGCGGCAATCGTCCATCCACGCACCGCCACGCTTGCCTTCGCGTGCGTACAGGTCCAGGTAGAACTGGCCCACCAGCGCGCCCTGCGCATCGACCAGGCGGAAGAAGCGCACGTCTTCATGCCACACCGGCGCACTGTCCTCCTGCACGCGCAGGCCGTACAGCTGTTCGATCACCGAGAACAGGCCGCCCAGCACCTTCGGTTCGGTGAAATATTGCTTCACTTCCTGCTCTGAATAGCTGTAGCGCGCCTGCTTCAGGCGATCGGCGGCGAACGCCAGGTCCCAGGCCTGCAGGCTGTCGATGCCGAGCTGTTCGCGTGCAAACTGCTCCAGCTCGGCGCGGTCCTTGGCCGCAAACGGCTTGGCGCGCGAGGCCAGGTCGCGCAGGAAGCCGAGCACCTCGGCCGGGTCCTGCGCCATCTTGGTGGCCACCGAATAGTCACCATACGAACCGAAGCCGAGCAGTGCGGCCAGCTCCGCGCGAAGGGCGAGGATGCGGTCGATGTTGCCGCTGTTGTCCAGTGCGTCATCGCCGAATTCCGATGCACGCTGCGCGCTGGCGCGGTACAGGATCTCGCGCAGGTCGCGGTCTTCGGCCCAGGTCTGCACCGGCAGGTAGCACGGCATCTGCAGGGTCAGCTTCCAGCCGGACTTGCCCTCCTTTTCCGCCGCAGCGTGCGCGGCAGCCTTCACGTCCTCCGGCAGGCCGTTCAGTCGCGCTTCGTCCTCGATGATCAGCGACCACGCGTCGGTAGCGTCGAGCACGTTCTGCGAGAACTTCGCCGACAGTGCCGACAGCTCCTCCTTGATCGCCGCGAAGCGCTGCTGTGCCTCGGGCGCCAGCTCGGCACCGCCAAGGCGGAAGTCACGCAGCGTGTTGTCCAGCACCTTGCGCTGGGCCTCGTCGAAGCCCGCGGCCTCCGCGCTGGCGGCCAGTGCCTGGTACTGGCGGTACAGCGCCAGGTTCTGGCCCAGCGCACTGGCGAAGCGGGTCACCCGTGGCAGGTTGCTGTTGTAGGCCTCACGCAGTTCCGGGGTGTTGACCACGCCCTGCAGGTGGCCGACCAGGCCCCAGGCGCGCCACAGGCGCTCGGTGGCGTCATCCAGCGGGGCCACGAAGGTCTCCCAGCGCACCGGCTGCACCTGCTCGGCCGCGCTGACGGCGGCTTCGGCCTCGGCCAGCAGCACGTCCAACGCCGGTGCCACGTGCTCGGGGCGGATGGCCTCGAAGCGCGGCAGGCCGGAAAAATCGAGCAGGGGGTTGGCAACGGTCACGGCAGATCTCCAGGGAACGGGCCCGGCGGGCGGGCAGCCCAGTAGATATGGCGCTGGCAGGCGTGGCTGACAAGGGGGCGCGGCATTCACATCGGCCTTACGGTCACGCATCGAAGCTCTGGCTGCGGGGGAGTCCGCAGCGGTAGGTACTGAACGAGGCCCCACATGGAAGGTCTGGCTGCAGTTGCATCCGCCCCACCGGCGCGGTCGTTGGCGTTGTCCGCCAGCCCGGCCGAACTGACCTGGATCGCCGCGCTGTGCGATGCCGGCGATGACGCCCCGCGCCATCTGCAGCAACTGCAGGCGGTGCTACAGCAGGGCGGCACCTTCAACGACGCCCAGGAGTGGTACCCGTTCGAGGTGATCGAGCGCGGCGCCAGCCAACTGCGGCTGGGCCATGAGCGCGAGTTCGTGATCTGCGTGCTGCTGTGGCTGCAGGCGCTGGCCCAGGGCCGTGCCAGCAGCCTGGACCCGAGCCTGCATCTGGATGACCGCGCGATGGACATCGAGGCATTGCCCGATGCACTGCGCGATGCGGTGCTGGATGCGTTCACTGCGGCGGGGTATTGAATCTGTAGCGTCGAGCCATGCTCGACGGCTCTTTCCCGGAGTGTCGATCACGGCTCGGCTCTACGAGGACGCTACAGCGCTTCCAGGCTGCACCACGGCAGTTCGGGCAGTCCCTGCCCAGCCACCGCCGCTGCCAGCTGTGCATCGGCACCGTCGACATCGATGCCCTGGCGCACGTACCACGCCGGGTCGTAATAACTCTGCGCATAGCGCTCGCCGCTGTCGCACAGGATGCTGACAATGCTGCCCTGGTGGCCCGCCTCACGCATCCACTGCGCGGCCTGCAGCACACCGATGAAGTTGGTGCCGGTGGAGCCACCCACGCGTCGACCGAGCTGGCGGCTGACATGGCGCATCGCGGCCAGGCTCAGTGCATCGGGCACCTTCACCATTGCATCGACGCTGGTCGGGATGAAGCTCGGCTCCACCCGCGGCCGGCCGATGCCTTCCACGCGCGAACCACCGCTGCAGGTCAGGCCCCGCCAGTCCTGCTCGCCGGCCACGGCAGCCTGGTAGCCATCGAAGAACACCGACACTTCCGGGTCCGCGCACAGGATGCGGGTGTCATGCCGGCGGTAGCTGACATAGCGGCCCAGCGTCGCTGCGGTACCGCCGGTACCAGGGCTGCACACGATCCACTCCGGAACCGGGCTGGGCTCCTCGGCCATCTGCTTGAAGATGGATTCGGCGATGTTGTTGTTGGCGCGCCAGTCGGTAGCGCGCTCGGCATAGGTGAACTGGTCCATGAAGTGGCCGCCGGTTTCGCGGGCCAGCTTCTCCGATTCACCGTTGAGTTCGCAGGCACGCTCGACCAGGTGACAGCGGCCCCCGTGGAACTCGATCGCGGCGATCTTTTCCGGCGAAGTGGTCGCCGGGATCACCGCAATGAACGGCAGGCCCAGCAGGCGCGCGAAATAGGCTTCGGAGACGGCGGTCGAGCCGCTGGAGGCCTCGATCACCGGCCGGCCTTCGCGCAACCAACCGTTGGTCAACGCATACAGGAACAGCGAGCGCGCCAGCCGGTGCTTGAGACTGCCGGTGGGATGGCTCGACTCGTCCTTCAGGTACACATCGATGCCCTCGAACCCGGGCAGCGCCAGCGGGATCAGGTGGGTATCGGCGGAACGGTTGAAATCGGCTTCGATCTTGCGGATGGCGGCGGCCACCCATTCACGCTGCGACATGGCGGGCAATCGTTATCAGGACGGAACGGTGCGATCCGGCCATTGTACGTCGCGGTGCCGTCAGGTGCGGGCCGGTAGAATGAAGCCATCCGGCCGGCAACGGCCCCGTCTGAAGGACCTCCCCCATGATCATTCCCGCCCTGCGCGATGTCCCCGGCGTCGCCGCCCAGGCCCCGGCCGAAACCAGCGGCTTCGTGTTCAACCACACCATGCTGCGGGTGAAGGACATCACCGCCTCGCTGGACTTCTACACCCGCGTGCTCGGCTACCAGCTGATCGACAAGCGCGACTTCCCGGAGGCCCAGTTCAGCCTGTACTTCCTGGCTTACGTGCAGGCCGGCGCGGTGGTGCCGGAAGACGATGCCCAGCGCCGCGTGTGGATGGCCGGCCTGCCGGGCGTGCTGGAACTGACCCACAACCACGGCACCGAGACCCAGGACAGCGCGGTCTACCACGATGGCAACAGCGACCCGCGCGGCTTCGGCCACATCTGCGTGTCGGTGCCGGACATCGAGACCGCCTGCCAGCGATTTGAAGACCTGGGCGTGACCTTCCAGAAGCGCCTGACCGACGGCCGCATGAAGAACCTGGCCTTCATCAAGGACCCGGACGGCTACTGGGTCGAGATCATCTCCAACGTCTGACCCAAAAAGGGGACGGAGGGGATTAAGTCGTTTCTGGCACTATTGGCTGGAAGCGACTTAATCCCCTCCGTCCCCTTTTTTGCGAGGTTCGTATGGAAACGATGGAACTGCACCGCGGCCGCTTGATCGACCATCTGCAGCTGGTGGTGCGTGACCTGGCCGCCAGCCGCCGCTTCTACCAGGCGGTGTTCGACACCATCGGCGTGCCGCTGGGCGGCGAAGGGCCGGACTTCTTCTGGGCCGATGAGCTGTTCATTTCCAGCGCCAGCAGCGAGGCCGCCGCCGGCCAGCTGACCGGGCGCCACCATCTGGCCTTCCAGGCCCGCGACAGCGCCACCGTCGATGCCTTCCATACCGCCGCGATCGCCGCCGGCGGCACCGACAACGGCGCGCCGGGCGAACGCCCTTACCACCCGGGCTACTACGGCGCCTTCGTGCTCGACCCGGACGGCAACAACATCGAAGTGGTCTACCACGGCCCGGCGAACTACAGCGCCGATTCGGTGAAGGTCACTTTCTGATTTCACCGGTGCCGTGAACGAAGAAGCCGGGCAATGCCCGGCTTCTCTGCTTCCAGCGCTGCAGCCCTCAGTGGGCGGCCATGTAGATGTCCTGCAGCACGGCCTTTTCCAGCTCCAGCTCGCCCAGCAGGTTCTTCACGATGTCGCCCAGGCTGAGGATGCCGACCAGGCGGGTGCCGTCGGTGACCATCAGATGACGGCGCCGCGAATACGTCATCAACGACATGGCCTGCTTCAGGGTGGCTTCCGGCGCGATGCCTTCCAGACCGGTGGACGGCAGGCTGGAGATCACCCGGCGGCCGGCCTGCGGGCCGTCGTCGGCCAGGGTGCGCACGATGTCCTTCTCGGAAATGATGCCGACCGGGGCATCGTCCTTCATCACCACCAGCGCAGCGATCTTGTTCGCGCTCATCTTGTGGGCGGCGGCACCGATGGTGTCTTCGGCGTCGATGGTGATGACAGCTTCTTTCTTGGATTGCAGGAGTTCGCGGACGTTCATTCTTGTTTCCTGGTGCAGGTCACTAAGTCAAAAAGTGTGCTCTTCCGATACGCCCCCTCCCCGGGAACAGACCTTTCAGCGCACGTCTGGCGCACCCGACTGCCGCGTGGAATGAAGCGGCAAACGATGTGCTGCAACGCGAACGAGGGGGTTCAACCGCTCAACCCTAACCTCGGTCAAATCGATTCTACGACTGCGACCATCGGTCACTACCGGCATCGATAGGACAGTTCGTCGTGGGAACCAACTGACGATCCAGAGAATGGCACCGCGGCTGAAACCGCCGCTGAATACAGGCCATGTGGCGCATTAAAGATTGGTTGCCTGCTGCCGACGGCGGACAGAACACCCGGCGGCTGTCCCACTTGGCATTGCCAGCGACGCAAACGAAAGGGGCCCTCGTGGGGCCCCTTCGCATGCAGCATCCAATGGATCCGGCGGGGTTACTCCACCGTCACGCTCTTGGCCAGGTTGCGCGGCTTGTCCACGTCGGTGCCACGCGCCAGTGCGGTGTGATACGCCAGCAACTGCACCGGGATGGTGTGCACGATCGGGCTGAGCACGCCGGCATGGCGCGGCGTGCGGATCACGTGCACGCCTTCGGACTCGTTGAAGTTGCTGTCCTGGTCAGCGAACACGAACAGCTCGCCGCCACGCGCGCGCACTTCCTGCATGTTCGACTTCACCTTCTCCAGCAGGCTGTCGTTGGGCGCGATCACCACCACCGGCATGTCCTCGTCCACCAGCGCCAGCGGGCCGTGCTTCAGTTCGCCCGCCGGATAGGCCTCAGCGTGGATGTAGGAGATTTCCTTGAGCTTGAGCGAGCCTTCCAGCGCGATCGGGTAATGCAGGCCACGGCCGAGGAACAGTGCGCTGCTCTTGCGCGCGAAACGTTCCGCCCAGGCGGCGATCTGCGGCTCCATGTTCAGTGCATGCTGCACGCTGCCCGGCAGGAAGCGCAGCTGCTCCAGGTAGTCCGCTTCCTGCGCCGCGTCGATGCGGCCATGCAGCTTGCCCAGCACCACGGTCAGCTGGAACAGTGCGGCCAGTTGGGTGGTGAAGGCCTTGGTCGAGGCCACGCCGATCTCGGCACCGGCGCGGGTGTAGCAGACCAGTTCGCTGGCGCGCGGAATCGCACTTTCCGGCACGTTGCAGATCGACAGCGTGTGCTTGTGGCCGAGCGACTTGGCGTACTTCAGCGCTTCCATCGTATCCAGCGTTTCGCCGGACTGGGAGATGGTGACGATCAGGTGCTTCGGGTTCGCATAGGCGGCGCGGTAGCGGTACTCGCTGGCGATCTCCACGCTGCACGGCAGGCCGGCGATGGCTTCGATCCAGTAGCGTGCGGTCAGGCCGGAGTAATAGCTGGTACCACAGGCGATGATCTGCACGCCTTCGATGCCGGACAGCACCGCTTCGGCGTTCTTGCCGAACAGCTCGGCCGGGAAGCCACCGGCGTCGATCGCCGCCTCGATGGTATCGCCCAGCGCGCGCGGCTGCTCGTGGATTTCCTTCTGCATGAAGTGGCGGTACGGGCCCAGCTCCAGCGATGCCAGCGATACATCGGACAGGTGCACGTCGCGCTCGATCGGCTGGTCGTGCTCATCGAAGATGCGCACGCCATCGCGGCGGATCTCGGCGGTGTCGCCCTCTTCCAGGAAGATCACCTTGCGGGTGGCCGAGATCACCGCCGAGACGTCGGAGGCGACGAAGTTTTCGCCCTCGCCCAGGCCGATCAGCAGCGGGCAGCCCATGCGCGCGCAGACGAAGCGCTCCGGCTCGGCGCGGCTGACCACGGCCAGCGCATAGGCACCGGTCAGCTCCTTCACCGTGTGCTGCAACGCCACCAGCAGGTCGTCGCCGCCCTTCAGGTGATGGTGGATCAGGTGCGCGATGACTTCGGTATCGGTCTGCGACTCGAACGTGTAGCCCATCGCGCGCAGCTTCTCGCGCTGCTCTTCGTGGTTCTCGATGATGCCGTTGTGCACCAGCGCCACGCCCTGGCTGATGTGCGGATGCGCGTTGGCCTCGGTGACACCCCCATGGGTGGCCCAGCGGGTGTGGCCGATGCCCAGCACTGCATTGAAGCCTTCGGCTTCGGCTGCCGTGGCCATTTCCGACACGCGGCCGGTACGACGGACGCGACGTACTTCGGGGCGCTCGGCATGGTCGATCACCGCAATACCCGAGGAGTCGTAACCACGGTACTCAAGCCGCTTCAGGCCCTCGATCAGCACCGGCACTACGTCGCGATCGGCGATTGCACCCACGATTCCACACATGTCACGCGTTTCCTTGAAGACGATCGGCGCATTCTAGCCCGCATGTCCGGCTTCCCCCTCCTGTCCGCTTAATGAAAGTGTCCGGAAAGGTGTCCGCGGACACCCGGACACTTCAAACCTCTCTCCAACCCATTGATCTGAAATGAAATAAAGTTGGCACGCTACGTGCTTGGTATTGGCTACCACCGTCAGGCACGCACCCGATGATCCGCGACACTTCCGCACAGGACCAGATCGTTTCCTCCGCCCCGGCCAGCACCACCCGCGCCAGCTGGCAGCGCTACCGCTGGCCGGCGTTGGGCGCCATCGCGCTGCTCGCCGGCATCGGCTGGGCCGTGCACGCCTGGTCCAATGCCAGTCGCTCCTACGACAGCAGCCGCGTGCGAATTGCCGAAGTGAAGCGCGGCGACCTGGTCCGTGACATCGCCGCCGACGGCCGGGTGATCGCCGCCAACAGCCCGATCCTGTACGCCATCTCGGCGGGTACCGTGGACCTGAAGGTGGTTGCCGGTGACGTGGTCAAGAAGGGCCAGGAACTGGCGGTCATCGACAGCCCGGAACTGCGCAGCAAGCTGGCCCAGGAGCAGGCCACCCTGGCCGGCCTGGAAGCCGAGGCCAGCCGCGCCGCGCTGGACGCCACCCTGGCCCGCGCCAAGTCGCGCAAGGAAACCGACCAGGCCACCATCGAGCGGCAGGCCGCCGACCGCGACCTGCAGCGCTACCAGCGTGGCTACGACGGCGGCGCAGTCCCGCAGATCGATCTTGCCAAGGCCAAGGACTCGCTGAAGAAGGCCGACATCACCCTGGCCAACGCCACCACCGATGCCCGCCTGCAGAGCCAGGGCGCGGACCTGGACGCCCGCAACAAGCGCCTGCTGGCCGACCGCCAGAAGGCCGTGGTGGCCGAGGTGCAGCGCCAGGTCGATGCACTGACCCTGCGTGCACCGTTCGACGGCCAGGTCGGCCAGGTGCAGGCCATCCAGTCCACCAACCTGGCGGCCAACGCACCGGTACTGGGCGTGGTCGACCTGTCCAAGTTCGAGGTCGAGATCAAGGTGCCGGAAAGCTTCGCCCGCGACCTGGCGATCGGCATGCCGGCACAGTTGACCGGCGGCAATGGCAAACCGTTCCCGGGCGAGATCAGCGCGGTGTCGCCGGAAGTGGTCAACGGCGAAGTCAACGCCCGCGTGCGCTTTGCCAGCGCGCAACCGGAAGGTCTGCGCCAGAGCCAGCGGATGTCGGTGCGCGTGCTGCTCGATACCCGCAAGGACGTGCTGAAGGTCGAGCGCGGCCCGTTCGTCGAACAGGGCAACGGCATCGCCTACGTAATGGACGGCCGCACCGCGGTGCGGCGTCCGGTGGAACTGGGCGTCAGCAGCCTGGGCGAAGTGGAAATCAAGTCGGGTGTGCAGCCAGGCGACCGCATCGTGGTCTCTGGCAGCGACCTGTTCAAGGACGCCGAACGCGTCTCCGTCAACTGATACCTGATACCTGAATCCTGGAGAGAGGACACCCCATGTACATGCTCGAAATGCGTTCGGTCGCCAAGGTCTTCCGCACCGAACAGGTGGAAACCCACGCACTGCGCTCGCTGGAACTGCAGGTCAAGGAAGGCGAGTTCGTCGCCGTCACCGGCCCGTCCGGCTCCGGCAAGACCACCTTCCTCAACATCGCCGGCCTGCTGGAAACCTTCACCAGCGGCACCTACATGCTGGACGGCCAGGACGTGAGCACGCTGGGCGATGACGCCCGCAGCCGCCTGCGCAACCAGAAGATCGGTTTCATCTTCCAGGGCTTCAATCTGATTCCCGACCTGAACCTGTTCGACAACGTCGACGTGCCGCTGCGCTACCGGAAGATGAGCGCCAACGAGCGCCGCGAACGCATCGAAAAGGCGCTGACCCAGGTCGGCCTGGGCTCGCGCATGAAGCACTATCCGAATGAACTTTCCGGTGGCCAGCAGCAGCGTGCGGCGATCGCGCGTGCCCTGGCCGGCAGCCCGCGCCTGCTGCTGGCCGACGAACCGACCGGCAACCTGGACACGCAGATGGCCCGCGGCGTGATGGAACTGCTGGAGGAGATCAATGCCGCCGGCACCACCATCGTGATGGTTACCCACGATCCGGAGCTGGCCGCGCGCGCGCAGCGCAACGTGCACATCGTCGATGGCCAGGTGACCGACCTGGTCCGCGAGCCGGTGCTGGCCACCCCGCCGCGCCACATCGTCGCCGTCAACGAGTGAGGGCCCGACCATGTTCGCCTACTACGCCCGATTGGCGGCGCGCAGCTTCCGCCGCAACAAGATACTGACCGCGCTGATGGTGGTCGCCATCGCGCTCGGCATCGGTGCCTCGATGACCACGCTGACCGTGTTCCACGTGCTCTCCGGCGATCCGATTCCCGGCAAGAGCGACCGTCTGTTCTACGTCCAGCTCGACCCCGGCGGACGCGGTGGCTATGTGCCGGGCGAAGAGCCGGAGACCCAGCTGACGCGGTTCGACGGTGAAGCGCTGCTGCGCGAAGCCAAGGGCGAGCGCCAGGCACTGATGAGCGGCGGCGGCGGCACCATCGAACCGACCAGCGCCACGCTCAAGCCGTTCACCATCGATACCCGATGGACCTCGGCTGACTTCTTCCCGATGTTCGAAGTGCCGATGCAGTACGGGCGTCCGTGGACGCGTGAGGACGACACCGCCCGCGCCCGGGTCGTGGTCATCTCCAAGGCGCTCAACGACAAGCTGTTCCAGGGCGCCAACAGCGTGGGCCGTGACATCCGCATGGAAGGCCAGTCCTACCGCATCGTCGGTGTGATGAAGGAGTGGAGCCCGGAACCGCACTTCTACGACCTGACCACCGGCAGCTACGGCAAGGATGAAGACCTGCTGCTGCCGATCACCACTTCGTTCGACCTGAAGCTCGGCAACAACGGCAACATGAACTGCTTCGGCGAGAACCCGGACGACAACAGCCATTCACTCAATGCGCCGTGCGCGTGGCTGCAGTACTGGGTAGAGATGGATCCGGCCAAGGCCGGCGACTATCGCCGCTACCTGGAGAATTACTCCAACCAGCAGCGCGAAGCCGGTCGCTTCCAGCGTCCGCCGAACGTGCGCCTGCGCAACGTGATGGAGTGGCTCGACTTCAACGGCGCAGTACCCAGCGATGTGCGCCTGCAGCTGTGGCTGGCACTGGGCTTCCTCGGCGTCTGCCTGGTCAACACGGTCGGCCTGCTGCTGGCCAAGTTCCTGCGCCGCAGCGGCGAAATCGGCGTGCGCCGCGCACTGGGTGCCAGCCGTGGGCAGATCTTCCTGCAATGCCTGGTGGAAGCCGGTGCGGTCGGCGTGGTCGGTGGCGTGCTCGGTATCGGCCTGGCCCTGCTTGGCCTGTATGCGGTGCGCCAGCAACCTGTCGACTACGCGAAGCTGGCCCACCTGGACGGCAGCATGCTGCTGCTCGCACTGGGCCTGACCCTGCTCGCCAGTCTTGCCGCGGGTTTCCTGCCCGCCTGGCGCGCGATGCAGGTCACTCCGGCCATCCAGCTCAAGTCGCAGTAAGCACGAGAACGAGGACTCCCATGGACATCCGCCCCATCCTCAGCACCCTGCGCCGGCACAAGACCGCCGCCGCCCTGATCGTGCTGGAAGTCGCACTGACCTGTGCCATCGTCTGCAACGCGTTGTTCCTGGTCAGCCAGCGCATCGAGAAGATCAGCATGCCCAGCGGCATCGCCGAGAACGAACTGGTGATGCTGCGTGTCAGCGGCATCGGCGAGCAGACCAACGCCATGGCCCGTACCCGCGAAGACCTGGCCTCGCTGCGCGCCATTCCCGGCGTCACCAGCGCCACCATCATCAACCAGGTTCCATTCCGCAATGGCTCCTCCAGCAGCAGCATCTCGCGCGTGCTCGACCAGGAGCGCCCGACCACGAATGCCTCGATGTACACCCTGTCCGAGGGTGGCTTGGGCACCCTGGGCATCAACCTGATCGCCGGCCGTGATTTCCTGCCCAGCGAATACAAGGACATCAAGGAAGCCACCAAGGGCGGCGCCAAGGAACAGGCGATCCCGGTGATCCTCACCCAGAGTACCGCTGCCAAGATGGAACCCAACGGCAGCGCCTTGAACAAGACCTACTACATGGGCAAGCAGCCCCTGAACGTGGTCGGCATCGTCGACACGCTCAGCACGCCCAACGGCTGGAGTGACAACTGGACCAACTCGATGCTGCTGCCGTTGCGGCGCACCTTCGATGACGGTGGCACCTACGTGCTGCGCACCGATCCGGCGCGCCGCGAGGAAGTGCTCAATGCCGCCGCTGCCGCCTTGGAGCGCAACGATCCCAACCGGCTGATGCGCGACAAACTGAGCTACGAAGACCAGCGCAAGGATTTCTTCAAGAACGACCGCGCAATGGTCGGCCTGCTGATCACGGTCAGCGTCTCGTTGCTGGTGGTCACCGCCCTGGGCATCATCGGCCTGGCCAGCTTCTGGGTGCAGCAGCGCAGCAAGCAGATCGGCATCCGCCGCGCGCTCGGCGCGACGCGTGGGCAGATCCTGCGCTACTTCCAGACCGAGAACTTCCTGCTGGCAACGCTGGGCATCGTGCTCGGCATGCTCGCGGCCTATGCCATCAACCTCGCACTGATGAACATGTACGAGCTGCCGCGCATGCCCTTGTTCTACCTGCCACTGGGTGCGCTGCTGCTGTGGGTGCTGGGCCAGATCGCGGTGTTCGGGCCGGCCCGGCGCGCAGCAGCGGTACCGCCCGCGGTCGCCACGCGGGGCGCGTGAGATGCGTGCGCGCTGGTTGCTGTTGATGATGCTCCTGCCACTGCCGGCTTTGGCCGGCGGTGGCAGCTCGCAGACACTGGAATGGCGCCAGAACGATGCACGGCTGGCGCTGCGCTCGACCGAGGGCCAGGTGCGCGTGGACGCGGCCAGTCCGGAAGCCCGCTTCGGCGTGCGCAGCGGCGATCGCATCCTGCGGGTGGACGACACCGCCGTACGGCGGATCGAGCACCTGGCCGACGCCCTGCGTCACTCCAACGCTTCGACTGCGTATCTTCTGCTGCGCCGCGACAGACGCGAGTTCACGGTCTCGGTGGATGCTGCCGCCTGGCGACTGGCGCTGGTCGCTCCACCGCCACCGGCACCACCGTCTCCCCCACCGCGGCGCTGAGACCGGCCCGCCCCCCTGCGGCCACAGGTTTGGCTATGCTTGATGGGTGGCGCCGGGCTCTCCCGGTGCGTGGACACGAACGGCTCCATCGGCGCCGCCCATCCCTTTCCGCAGAACTGCTTGATGCCTTCGATCCTGATCATCGACGACAACGCCAGTGTGGGCACCGCACTGGACGTGCTGTTCTCCCTGCATGACATCGATACCCTGCAGGCGCAGAGCCCGGCCGAAGGGCTGGCCCTGCTCGAATCGCAGCCGGTCGACCTGGTGATCCAGGACATGAATTTCAGCGAGGACACGACTTCCGGCGAAGAAGGCGAAGACCTGTTCGCACAGATCCGCGCACGCCACCCGGACCTGCCGGTGATCCTGCTCACCGCATGGACCCACCTGAGCAGCGCGGTGGACCTGGTCAAGGCCGGTGCCGCCGACTACCTGGCCAAGCCCTGGGACGACCGCAAGCTGATGACCACGGTCAACAACCTGCTGGAACTGTCCGAGGCGCGCCGCGAACTGGATCGGCGCCGCAGCCGTGAACTGCGCCAGCGCAACGCGCTGGAAGAGAAGTACGACCTGTGCGGCGCGGTCTTCGCCGATCCGGCCAGCGAGCGCGTCATCGCCCTGGCCTGCCAGGTCGCGCGCTCGGAACTGCCGGTACTGATCACCGGCCCCAATGGTGCCGGCAAGGAAAAGATCGCGCAGATCATCCAGGCCAATTCGCTGGTGGCCAAGGGCCCGTTCATCACGGTCAACTGCGGTGCACTGCCGTCGGAGCTGATCGAGGCCGAACTGTTCGGTGCCGAGGCCGGCGCCTACACCGGTGCCAACAAGGCACGCGAAGGCAAGTTCGAAGCCGCCGACGGAGGCACCCTGTTCCTGGATGAGATCGGCAACCTGTCGCTGGGCGGGCAGATGAAGCTGCTGCGTGTGCTGGAAACCGGCCGCTTCGAGCGCCTGGGCTCCAACCGGGAGCGCCAGGTCAAGGTGCGCGTGGTCAGCGCCACCAACGCCGACCTGCCGGCCATGATCCGCGACGGCACCTTCCGCGAAGACCTCTATTACCGCCTCAATACGGTGGAACTGGTGCTGCCCCCGTTGGCCGAGCGCGCGGGCGACATCGTGCCACTGGCCGAGCGCTTCCTGGCGGCCGGCAAGCCATTGTCCAGTGCTGCCAGCGCCGCCCTGCAACGGCACCCGTGGCCGGGCAACGTCCGCGAACTGCGCAACGTGATCCAGCGTGCCGAACTGCTGGCGACCGGCAACCGCATCGAAGTGGCCGATCTCAATCTGCCACGCGCCGCCCCGGCGCCGCGCCCGGCACCGAGTGCCGGCCATGATCCCGACCGCGCGCGCATTGAGGACGTGCTGGCACGCAACCACGGTGTCATCGCCCAGGCCGCCGCCGAACTCGGCCTGAGCCGCCAGGCGCTGTACCGGCGCATGGACCGGCACGGCATCCCACGCGAATGAAACGGCGTTCGTTCACCTTCCGCCTGTTCCTGCGCCTGCTGCCCGTGCTGGCGCTGGCCGCGGCATTGCCGTGGCTGCTGGCGTACTGGATGAACCATGGCTGGGTGGTGACCACGGTGTCGACCATGATCCTGCTGGCGCTGATGTGGTGGACCCTGCGCCGTGCCACCGCACCGGTGCGCTCGCTGATGCGCGCACTGTCCGGCACCACCAGCAGCTACCGCGACGGCGAGTACAACTTCGGTGTGTACTGGCCAGGCAACGACGAACTGGGCGATCTGGTGCAGGCGCACCGCGAGTTGGGGGACGTGCTGCGCGAGCAGCGGCAGGGCCTGGTGCAGCGCGAACTGCTGCTGGACACCATGGTGCAGAACACACCGGTGGCGATGCTGCTGATTGCCTCCGGCGGCGACGGCATCGCGCGCGTGGTGTTCTCCAACCTGGCCGCGCGCAAGCTGCTGCATGGTGGCTGGAAGCTGGAGGGCCAGCGCCTGGAAGAGGTGCTGGAACAGGTGCCCGTGGAGCTGCGCGATGCCATCGCCCGTGGCGGCGACAGCCTGTTCGCCGTGCATGCGGAAGGCGAAGACGGTGATGAGGATGACGAGCAGGTCTACCACCTGTCGCGCCGCGCGTTCCAGCTCAACGGCCGTCCGCACGATCTGCTGCTGGTACGCCTGCTCACCGCCGAACTGCGCCGCCAGGAAGTGCAGACGTGGAAGAAGGTGATCCGGGTGATCAGCCACGAGCTCAACAACTCGCTGGCACCGATTGCCTCGCTGGCCCATTCAGGCGGTGTGCTGGTGCAGCGCGAGCGCTTTGACCGGCTGCCGGAGATCTTCACCACCATCGAGGACCGCGCGCGCCACCTGGAAGGCTTCATCCGTGGCTATGCACGCTTCGCCAAGCTGCCGCAGCCACAGTTGCAGACCGTGCACTGGGCGCCGTTCCTGTCCAGCCTGCGCCAGCAGATCCCCTTCACCATGGAACGCGAGCCGGACGAGGAACTGAGCAGCCGCATCGACATCGCGCAGTTCGGGCAGGCACTGTTGAATCTTCTGAAGAACGCGCATGAAGCCTGCGCCGAAGCTGATCCGCCCAACGATGACGTACAGGTGCAACTCACGCGGCTGCCGCAGTGGCTGCGCCTGGACGTACTGGATCGCGGCAAGGGCATGAACGAGCAGGTGCTGCAGAACGCACTGATGCCCTTCTATTCGACCAAGCGCAATGGCACCGGGTTGGGGCTGGCGCTGACCCGCGAGATCGTGGAAGCGCACGGTGGGCGGGTGTCGCTGCAGAACCGCGGTGATGGAGGGTTGTGCGTATCGATCCTGCTGCCGGTGGGTTGAGTGGCCGATCGGGTAGATCCACGCCATACGTGGATGTGCCGACCAGGGTCCGCGCCTACCAGACCCGCCGCATCGCCACCCGCAGCTGCATCGGAAACCCGAGCGCAGCCTCTTCGGCCATGACTGCGCGCAGACCGTCGTTCCACTCAGCCTCAGGCACTACATCGAAGCCTTCGCTGGCATAGAAGGCTGCGTTCCACGGCACATCGCTCAACGTGGTCAGCACCGCTGCAGCGAAGCCGGCGGCCCTGGCCTGCGCCAAGGCATGCCGCAGCAACGCTCGGCCATGGCCGCGACGCGCATGTGCCGGGTCCACGTCCATCTGCAGGACATGGAACTCACCGCACAGCTCGCCCGCCAGCAGGTAACCCGCAATACCGCCCTCGGCGGCATCGACTACCCACAGCCGCTCACGCAGGAGGCCGTCCTGCAATGCCGGCAGGTCCAGGCCGTGCCCGGCAAACACCGGATACGCCTCGTGGCCCTTCAACAGCTCGCCGGCACGCTGCTCGATCGCCGGCAGCACACCGAGTTCGTCGGCGTGCGGGATGCGGGGCTCAGGACTTCTTGACCGGGCGCTTCCAGCCATCGATGGTTTCCTGTCGTGCACGTGCCAGTGTCAGCTTGCCGTCCGGGGCGGTGCGGGTGATGACCGAGCCGGCGGCGATGGTCGCGCCCTCGCCGATCGTCAGCGGCGCCACCAGCGAACTGTTGGAACCGATGAACGCGTTGTCGCCGATGGTGGTGGTCGACTTGTTCACGCCGTCGTAATTGCAGGTGATGGTGCCGGCACCGATGTTCACCCTGCTGCCGATCACCGCATCACCCAGGTAGGTGAGGTGGTTGGCCTTGCTGCCAACGCCGAGGGTCACCTTCTTGGTCTCGACGAAGTTGCCCACGTGCACGCCATCGGCCAGCACGGTACCCGGCCGCAGGCGCGCGAACGGACCGACCAGTGCTGCGCCTTCGGTGACCACGCCTTCCAGATCACAGTGCGCACGTACTTCGGTGCCCGGACCGAGAGCAACGTCCTTCAGGCGGTTGAATGGACCGATGGTCACGCCATCGCCCAGCACGATATTGCCTTCGAGAACGACATCGACATCGATCAGCACGTCACTGCCCACGGTGACAGTGCCACGGATATCGAGACGTGCCGGATCGCGTACGCGCGCGCCCTGCGCGCACAGCGCTCGCACCGCGCGGCGCTGCCAGGCACGCTCCAGCTGCGAAAGCTGCCAGGGATCGTTTGCCCCCTCCGCTTCCTGCGCGTCGGCCACCAGCGCCATCTCGGCCGGGGTGTACTCGTGCGCGGCAAAGGCGAACACGTCGGTCAGGTAGTACTCGCCCTGTGCATTGCTGTTGGACAGCTGCGACAACCAGCGCCGCAACGCGGTCGAATCGGCGGCAATGATGCCGGTGTTGATCGTGCGCACGCGCAGCTGATCGTCATTGGCATCCTTCTGCTCGACGATCGAACCCACCTTGCCTTCGGCATCGCGCAGCACGCGGCCGTAACCGGTCGGATCGTCAACATCGGCGACCAGAACGGCCAGCCGCCCCGGCTGCGCCAGCAGGTCGCGCAGGGTCTGCGCGCGGATCAGCGGCACGTCGCCGTACAGCACCAGCACCTGCGCGGCATCCGGCACCTGCGGCATCGCCTGCGCCACTGCGTGGCCAGTACCCAGCTGCTGCGCCTGTTCGGCCCATTGCAGATCGGGCTGGTCGGCGAAGTACTGCCGCACCGCTTCACCACCATGGCCATGGACCACATGAATGGCCGCCGGCTGCAGCTCGCGGGCCGCGTCGATCACGTGCGCCAGCATCGGTTGGCCGGCGATCGGCTGCAGCACCTTCGGCAGCACCGACTTCATGCGCTTGCCCGCGCCGGCGGCGAGGATGATGACGTGCAGGGCTTGGGTCATGGGAACGGCAGTCCGTGGTTCGTTGCCGGTGATTCTAGAGCGTGGGCCGTTAACATGGGCATCCTTCCTCCTTCACCATGCCGATGGGCCTCGTCCGCCAGGGAAGCACCTATCTCATCATCGGGCTCGTGCAGCTGCTGCTCGACTGGCTGGTGTTCGTCGCCGCCACCGCGCTGGGCATGCCGGTGGCGCCGGCCAACGTCGCCGGACGCCTGGCCGGGATGCTGCTGGGCTTCTGGCTCAACGGCCGATACACCTTCGCCCATGCGGATGGTGCACGCCTCGGCTGGCGTCGATTCACACGTTTCTTCGGGGTGTGGGCTGCACTTACCGCTGCCAGCACGGTGCTGGTGGCTTTGACCAGCCGCCATCTTGGATTGGATTGGGCCTGGCTGGCCAAGCCGCTGATCGAAGGTGGGATCGCCCTGATCTCCTTCCTGCTGCTGCGACATGTGGTCTTCCGCTGACGCTCAGTGGACCGCATCCGCCGCGAAGCGCTGCCACAGGCCGTCCCGCCACAGCTGCAGCGGGCTGTACCCGAGCTCCACGCTGTGCCGCCCCGCAGGTACACACACCGCATGGAACAGCCCATTGGCTCGCAGCAGCGGCAGAGACACGCCGCCATTCAGCCGGGCCTGCCAGCCGCGAGCGGTCACCTCATTGATCACCAGCCATGCCGGCTGCTCAGCCTCCACCTCAAGCACGATACTGCCCGGCTTGTAGGCCTGCGACAGCAACCGCAGTCGGCCTGCTTCGTGCTCTGGGCACTCCGCGTGCTGCCCGCCAGGCAGCCAGACCACCTGGCTGAAGTCGGTCTGGTTGAACTCAGCGGCCGGTGGCAGGCGTTCACTGTGCCGCCGCACCCGTTGCGGGTTGAGCGTACGCGGCAGCACACTTCCGCGTAGCGCCAGCTGCACGTCGCTGCCTTGGTCATCGGACCCTGCAAACGGCTCCGGTGACAGCAACCAGCGGACCCCCAGCAGGTCGTACACGGGTGCGTCCATGTCCGCAGCCCAAGGGGTCGTCGCCTTCTGCTGGAAGGCAGCCACGGGCTCCGTCGGCATGCCCACCATCTGCTGGTAGTCACTGGACAACAGTGGGTTGTATCCATTGGCTAGCGGAATCGCATGCACCGCTGCGCCATTGGTCAGTACGCCGATGCCGAAGATGATGGCGCGTTCCGGGAGGCCAGCCCCCCGCTCGGCGGCAAGCAGGGCATACGCGCGCTGCGTGGCGCCATTGCGGTCCGCGGTCATTACCGGCGGACGGGCGCCGGACGTGTTGAAGCGCGCTCCCACGTTGAACAGCAGCATGTCGAACATGACCAGTGCGATCAGCCAGCGCACCGGAGCCGGATGCCGGCGCAGCAGCTGCACCGCGGCGATACCGATGCCGCCGCTGGCCACCAGCCACGCAAAGGCTTCCAGGTGCCCGTGGCTCATGGCCAACCATGAGGCAACGAACATCAGGACGACGGCCAGCCCCAAGGACACCCGATGCGGGCACAGGGTGCGATCCTGCAGCGCGGACTGCAGCGACTGCGCGCCCAGCCAGGCAGCTGCCGGCACGCCAAGGAACAGTGCATCGGAGGGCCGTCTGAACAGGTCAAGGCCCGGCAACCAGCTGAAGAGCCAGGCGAACAGGGGGGTAGCTCCTCCCAGTGCGACCAGCGTGGTGAAAAGCAGTACTGCCAGCGCCAGCCGGGTTGCGCCCGGTTGCCTGCGCATCACGCCCCCCCCCCACGCCAGCCACAGCGCCAGTGGCACCGAGCCGAAGTAGAGGTAATCGGTGCTGATATCGCCGAAGGACCAGCTGACCCCACGTCCCTGCGAGAACAGGTTTCCAGAGAGCAGTGTCGCCAGCCCCTGCCAGTGCATCGCGCCGCGCAGTGCCGTCTCCAGGGTCATGCCGTCGCGATTGGTGTCCCCCAGCCATGCCAGCGTGGAAAGCCATTGGGGGGCACACGCCACGGCGGCGATCAATGCCACCGCTGCCAGCTGTGATGCAAGGCGGAGGCGGTTGCCGGGCGCCAACAGTACGGCGCCCATTGCGTACAACGCAGAGGCCAGGATGATGAAGTAGGTCACCTGGGTCAGCTGCAGCGCACACAGGCCACCTGCCGTTCCCGCCAGCAGCACGTCGCGCGCGCGGCCTTGGCGCCGGACCCTCGACAAGCCCAGCCACAGCCAGGGAAGCAGGCTGTAGCTGACAATCATCGGGGTGTGCTGCAGGCGGGAGGCGGCCACTCCACCGAACATCAGCACCATTGCGAAGAGCCATTGTGCAGGAGCTGAAAGACCGAACGAACGCGCCAGGCGCAACGCGCCGAGGCCGCCGATCAGCACATGCAGCAACACCACCACGGTGAACAGATGCAGCGAGGCAGGTGCCAGCATCATTGGCAGGACCATGGTCGGCTGCAGGGTCATCATCTGCGGGTCGGCGACCTGCGGATAGCCGCCGAACAGATAAGGGTTCCACCAGGGCGCCTGCAGGTGCCGAAGCTGCTCGGCACTGAAACTGACCGCCGGGAAGAACTGCTGCACGGCGTCGTAGGGGATGACCTTGGTACCGATCAGCCACGGCAGGCACAGCAACAACCAGCTTGCCAGCCACAGGGTCTCAGGCCGAGTCCAGGGCGAACGGGTTGAATCCACCGCGTGGATGCTCGTCGTCGATGCGTACTGCATTCCGTGCATGCCTCCCTTCTCCTGAACGAAAATCGCCGGCACTGAGCCGGCGATCTTCCATCACTACCGGCATTGCTGCCGATGGCCTCCGAGCACGTTTCAGTGCTTGAGGGTCTTGCGCAGGCGCTCCAGCGCCTGCAGCTGGACGACGGCTTCAGCCAGCTTCTGCTGGGCTTCGGCCACTTCCATCGCTTCGCCGCGGTTGGCCAGGATGCGCTCGGCTTCTTCCTTGGCCTTGCGGACCGAGGCTTCGTCGATGTCCTGCGCGCGGATCGCGGTGTCGGCCAGCACGGTCACCACCTGCGGCTGCACTTCCAGGATGCCGCCGGAAATGGCGAAATCCAGCTGCTCGCCGTTCGGCGTGGTCACCACCACCTTGCCCGGCTTCAAGCGGGTGATCAGCGGCGCGTGCTTGGGCGCGATGCCCAGTTCGCCCAGCTCACCGGTGGCCACGACCAGGGTCGCTTCGCCACGGAAGATTTCCTGCTCGGCGCTGACGATGTCGCAACGGATCGTGCTCATGCAAATCTCTTCGCTGTTCGCGGCGGCGCAATGCCACCGTGGGAGTCCACCGGCGCGGGCGGTTGCCCGGCGCCGGCGTCAGGTCGGGCAGGATCGCTCCCGCCCGTCCCGGATCAGGCCTTCTCGGCCATCTTCTTGGCCTTCTCGACCGCTTCTTCGATGCCGCCGACCATGTAGAACGCCTGCTCCGGCAGGTGGTCGTACTCGCCATCGACGATGGCCTTGAAGCCACGGATGGTGTCCTTCAGCGGCACGTACTTGCCCGGCGAACCGGTGAACACTTCGGCCACGTGGAACGGCTGGCTGAAGAAGCGCTCGATCTTACGGGCGCGCGACACGGCCTGCTTGTCCTCTTCGGACAGCTCGTCCATGCCCAGGATCGCGATGATGTCCTTCAGTTCCTTGTACTTCTGCAGGGTCTGCTGGACGCGCTGGGCGGTGTCGTAGTGCTCGTGGCCGATGACCAGCGGATCCATCTGGCGGCTGGTGGAGTCCAGCGGATCGACGGCCGGGTAGATACCCAGCGAGGCGATCGAACGCGACAGGGTAACGGTCGAGTCCAGGTGGGCGAAGGTGGTCGCCGGCGACGGGTCGGTCAGGTCGTCCGCGGGAACGTAGACGGCCTGGATCGAGGTGATCGAACCGTTCTTGGTCGAGGTGATGCGTTCCTGCAGGACGCCCATTTCCTCGGCCAGGGTCGGCTGGTAACCCACGGCGGACGGCATACGGCCCAGCAGTGCCGACACTTCGGTACCGGCCAGGGTGTAGCGGTAGATGTTGTCAACGAACAGCAGGACGTCCTTACCCTTGCCGTTTTCGTCCTTCTCGTCGCGGAAGTACTCGGCCATGGTCAGGCCGGTCAGGGCGACGCGCAGACGGTTGCCCGGCGGCTCGTTCATCTGGCCGTACACCATCGCCACCTTGTCGAGGACGTTGGAGTCCTTCATTTCGTGGTAGAAGTCGTTGCCCTCACGGGTACGCTCACCCACGCCGGCGAACACGGACAGACCGCTGTGCGCCTTGGCGATGTTGTTGATCAGTTCCATCATGTTGACGGTCTTGCCGACGCCGGCGCCGCCGAACAGGCCGACCTTGCCGCCCTTGGCGAACGGGCACATCAGGTCGATGACCTTGATGCCGGTTTCCAGCAGCTCGGTGGCCGGGGACTGGTCTTCGTACGACGGGGCCGCACGGTGGATTTCCCAGCTGTCGCTGGCGGCCACCGGGCCGGCTTCGTCGATCGGACGGCCGAGCACGTCCATGATGCGGCCCAGGGTGCCAGCACCGACCGGCACGGAGATGCCGCGGTTGGTGTTGGTGGCGACCAGGTTGCGCTTCAGGCCATCGGTGGAACCGAGGGCGATGGTACGCACCACGCCGTCGCCCAGCTGCTGCTGGACTTCGAGAGTGATTTCGGTGTTGTCGACCTTCAGTGCGTCGTACACCTTCGGCACCGACTCACGCGGGAATTCGACGTCGACGACCGCGCCGATGATCTGAACGATCTTGCCCTGACTCATTGCTGCATCCTCTAAATGTGTGCTTTGAACGAACGCGGTCAGACTGCTGCCGCGCCGCCGACGATTTCGGAGATTTCCTGGGTGATCGCTGCCTGGCGCGCCTTGTTGTAGACGAGCTGCAGGGTGCCGATCAGCTTGTTGGCGTTGTCGCTCGCCGCCTTCATCGCAACCATGCGTGCCGCATGCTCGGAGGCGACGTTTTCCAGCAGGGCCTGGTACACCAGCGACTCGATGTAACGCGTCATCACGTGCTCGAGCACGGTCGCGGCATCGGGTTCGTACAGGTAGTCCCAGTCGTGGTGAGCGACCTGCTTCTCAGCCGGCGGCAGCGGCAGCAGCTGATCGAAGCTGGCCTTCTGCGTCATGGTGTTCACGAAGCGGTTGTAGACCAGGTACACGCGGTCGACCTTGCCTTCGGTGAAGGCGTCGAGCATGACCTTGATCACACCGATCAGCGACTCCAGCTTCGGCACGTCGCCGATGTGGGTCACGCTGCCGACCATGTTGACCTTCACGCGGCGGAAGAAGGTCGATGCCTTCTGGCCGATGGTCACCAGGTCCACTTCCGCACCCTTGTCCTGCCATGCCTTGGCTTCGCCCAGCATCTTGCGGAACAGGTTGTTGTTCAGGCCGCCGGCCAGGCCGCGATCAGAGGAGATCACGATGAAGCCGACCCGCTTGACCTGCTCGCGCTCGACCAGGAACGGATGCTGGTAGTCGGTGCTGGCCTGGGCCAGATGACCGATCACCTGCTTCATCGCCTGCGCGTACGGACGCGAGGTCTTCATCCGATCCTGCGCCTTGCGGATCTTGGAGGCCGAGACCATCTCCAGGGCGCGCGTCACCTTGCGGGTGTTCTGCACGCTCTTGATCTTGGTTTTGATTTCGCGTCCGCTTGCCATCTCTTGTTTCCCGTGGCGCGGGGCTGTTGCCCCGCGTTGTTCAACCGTTTGTCATCTGGTCCAGCGGAGCCAGCGGCTCCGCTCTACAGGACCGCGATTACCAGCTGCCGGTGGTCTTGAACTCGGCGATGCCCTTCTTGAAGGCACCTTCGATGTCGTTGTCCCAACCGCCGGTGGCGTTGACCTTGCTGACCAGCTCGCCCTGGGTGTTGGCGAAGTGGGCGTGCAGGCCTTCTTCGAACGCCAGCAGCTTGTTGACCGGCACGTCGTCGAGGTAACCCTCGTTGACGGCGTAGATCGACAGCGCCTGGTTGGCGATCGACATCGGCGCGTACTGCTTCTGCTTCATCAGCTCGGTGACGCGCTGGCCGCGCTCCAGCTGCTTGCGGGTCGCTTCGTCCAGGTCCGAGGCGAACTGCGCGAACGCAGCCAGCTCACGGTACTGGGCCAGCGAGATACGGATGCCGCCCGACAGCTTCTTGATGATCTTGGTCTGGGCCGAGCCACCGACGCGCGAGACCGAGATACCGGCGTTCACGGCCGGGCGGATGCCGGCGTTGAACAGGTCGGTTTCCAGGAAGATCTGGCCGTCGGTGATCGAGATCACGTTGGTCGGAACGAAGGCGGACACGTCGCCGGCCTGGGTTTCGATGATCGGCAGCGCGGTCAGCGAACCGGTCTTGCCGGTGACCTTGCCTTCGGTGAACTTCTCGACGTATTCCTCGGACACGCGGGCAGCGCGTTCCAGCAGGCGCGAGTGCAGGTAGAACACGTCACCCGGGTAGGCTTCACGGCCCGGCGGGCGCTTCAGCAGCAGCGAGATCTGGCGGTAGGCAACGGCCTGCTTGGACAGATCGTCGTACACGATCAGCGCGTCTTCGCCGCGGTCCATGAAGTACTCACCCATGGTGCAGCCCGAGTAGGCGCTGATGTACTGCATGGCAGCCGATTCGGAAGCGGTCGCGGCCACCACGATGGTGTGGGCCAGCGCGCCGTTCTCTTCCAGCTTGCGCACGATGTTGGCGATGGTCGAAGCCTTCTGGCCGATCGCAACATACACGCACTTGATGCCGGTGCCCTTCTGGTTGATCACCGCGTCGATCGCCATCGCGGTCTTGCCGGTCTGGCGGTCACCGATGATCAGCTCGCGCTGGCCACGGCCGATCGGGATCATGGCGTCGACCGACTTGTAACCGGTCTGCACCGGCTGGTCGACCGACTTGCGCCAGATCACGCCCGGAGCAACGCGCTCCACCGGAGCGGTCAGGTCGGTGCCCAGCGGGCCCTTGCCGTCGATCGGCTCGCCCAGCGCGTTCACGACGCGGCCCAGCAGTTCCGGACCGACCGGCACTTCCAGGATGCGGCCGGTGGTCTTGGCGACGTCGCCTTCGCGCAGGTGCTCGTAGTCACCCAGGACCACGGCGCCGACCGAGTCGCGCTCCAGGTTCAGGGCCAGGGCGAAGGTGTTGTTCGGCAGTTCGATCATTTCGCCCTGCATCACGTCGGCCAGACCGAAGATGCGCACGATGCCGTCGGACACGCTGGTCACGGTGCCTTCGTTGCGCGATTCCGCGGCCAGCTTGACCTTCTCGATGCGGTTCTTGATCAGTTCGCTGATTTCGGAGGGGTTGAGCGTGGTTGCCATCGTCAAGTCCTAGTGCCGGCAGCGGGGCCGGACGTTAAATGAATTCAGTTAGCGAGCGCGGTCTGCAGACGGGCCAGCTTGCCCTTCAGCGAACCATCGATGACCACGTCGCCGGCGTCGATCACGGCGCCGCCGATCAGCGAGGCATCCACCGCGGTGGTCACGTCGACCTCGCGGTTGAAGCGCTTGCGCAGCGCGACCTTGATCGCATCCAGCTCGCCGGCCGACAGTTCGGCCGCCGAGGTCACCGTGGCCTTGACCACGTGCTCGGCTTCGGCGCGCAGGGCGTCGAACATGCCGGAGATTTCCGGCAGCAGCGGCAGACGATGCGAGTCGGCCAGGATGGCCAGGAAGCGCGAGTAGGTCTCGCCGTGGGACACCGGCGCCAGCAGGGCGACGGCGTCGTCACGACCCAGCTCCGGGTTGGCGAGCAGGGCCGCCACGCGCGGGTCGGCGGCGACGTGGGCGGAGAACGCCAGGGCGTCCGACCACGGCGCGAACGCGCCTTCGTCGCGCGCGGTCGCGAACGCGGCGCGGGCGTACGGGCGGGCAAGCGTGAGGGCCTGGCTCATCCTTAGATCTCCGAGGCCAGCTCGTCGAGCAGCGCCTTGTGGGCGTTGGCGTCGATTTCGCGCTTGAGCAGCTTTTCGGCACCGGTCACGGCCAGCGCGGACACCTGCTTGCGCAGATCTTCACGGGCACGGTTGGCGGCGGCGTCGATTTCAGCCTGGGCCAGTTCCTTCTGACGGGTGGCTTCGGTGATCGCTTCGTTACGGGCAGCATCAACGATCTGGTTGGCACGCGCGTGGGCCTGATCGATGATCTCGTTGGCCTTGGTGCGGGCTTCCTTCAGCGCTTCGTTGACCTTCTCCTGCGCCTGGGCCAGATCTTTCTGGCTGCGGTCGGCAGCAGCGAGGCCTTCAGCAATCTTCTGCTGGCGCTCTTCGATCGCGTTCATCAGCGGCGGCCAGATCTTGGTCGCGATGATCCAGATCAGACCAGCGAAGGCCAGCGCCTGCGCAAGAAGGGTGAAATTGATATTCATGGTTAGCTCGATCGCTGGTTTCGGGGTGGACGCGCCGCCGTAGCGGCGCATCCGGCCTTCATCCGAAACCGGGTGCATCAGCACCCGGTCGTCTCAAACCGCTGTATCAGCCGGCCAGAGCCTTGGTGACGGCGCCAGCAAAGGCAGCCGACAGCGGGTTGGCGAAGGCCAGCAGCAGGCCAACGGCGACCGAGATGATGAACGCGGCGTCGATCAGGCCGGCGGTGATGAACATGCGGACCTGCAGGACCGGGATCAGTTCCGGCTGGCGGGCGGCCGACTCCAGGAACTTACCAGCCATGATGGCCAGACCCAGACCGGCGCCCAGCGCGGCCAGGCCGATCATGATGCCGACGGCAAGGGCGGTGGAGCTCTGAATCTGCGCGAAGTTGGTCAGGACGGCGAAGTACATGGTTATCTCCAGGAACTTAAGTTGCTAAGGGTGATGAAACGGATGAAGGTTGAAACGCGTTGAAGCTTGAAACTCAGTGAGCGTCTTCCGACAGGCTCAGGTACACGATCGACAGCATCATGAAGATGAAGGCCTGCAGCGGGATCACCAGCAGGTGGAACAGCATCCAGCCGAGGCCGAACGCACCACCGGCAATGGCACCGAAGAAACCGGCACCACCCAGCACCCAGATCAGCAGGAACACGATTTCGCCGCCGAACATGTTGCCGAACAGTCGCATCGCCAGCGAGATCGGCTTGCTCAGCCACTCGACGATGTTGAGGATCAGGTTGAACGGCATCATCCACTTGCCGAACGGCGCCGTCAGGAATTCCTTGATGAAGCCAAGCAGGCCCTTGGACTTCAGCGCGAAGAACAGCATCAGGAAGAACACGCTGATGGCCATGCCCAGGGTGGCGTTGACGTCGGCGGTCGGCACCGGCTTCCAGTAGTGGATGCCCGCCCATTCCAGCGGCTTGGCGATGAAATCGGCCGGGATCATCTTGATCAGGTTCATCATCAGGATCCAGAAGAAGATCGTGATGGCGATCGGCGTGACCAGCTTGCTCTTGCCGTGGTAGGTATCCTTGGCCTGGCGGTCGACGAACTCCAGGCAGATCTCGACGAAGGCCTGCCACTTGCCCGGCACGCCGGCGGTGGCCTTGCGGGTCCCCAGCCAGAACGCGACCACGATCACCAGGCCCATCAGGACCGCGGTGAGGAAGGTATCGACGTGGATATGCCAGAACATACCCTCACCCTTGCCGACCGGCGCGGTCAGGTTGTGCAGGTGATGCTGGATGTAGCTGGTAGGGGTTAGAGCCTCGCCCGCCATGTGTCCGGAACCTTCAGTTAATTGAATTCTGTCAACGCCTGGCCATGGCCAGGACCTGGAACATCAAGCCGACGGCGATACCGGCCAACAGCGCCAATGCAGGCAGCTTGAAGACCAGGAACCCCACCAGCAGGACGCCGAAAACCACCACCCACTTGGCCACGATCGCAATGATCAGGCGAGCCATCGCCGATCCTGCGGCCAGTGCCCCACCGCCCAGTGCCATCCGTGCCGCCACCCAGCCACCGGCCGAAATGGCCACACCGGACGCCAGCGCGCCGAGGGCATATTTCGGACCTACCAGCAGGAAGGCCAGGGCCAGGACAGCCACTGCGGCCAGCGGGTAGACCGCGGCGCGCAGCATCAGTCGCCGACCCGCATCAACGGAGTTCAGCACAGGACGTCCCGCGTGGTTGCAAGTGGAGGGCTGAGGCGGCTAAAGCAGGGGGGCCTCATCGAGCCGCCAAATTATAGCAATGGGACAATTTGCGAGACAACCGCTCCCTGTTCATCCCGGGAGGCCGCAAGTTGCGGTAACGGTTACATTTTTGCGTGCCACCCTGGGGACAATGACGTCCGTATGATGTTGCAGCGCAGTATTGAACTTTGGTCGCAGGCTGCGGAACTTTCGCCGAATGCGCTGGTCCGATCTTTCGACCTGCCTGCAGCAACCTCGTCGACGCTCCGCCCCGCAGGTCCCACGATGGCCCCGAAGCCCGGCTCCGGGGCCATCTTTTTGCATCGTCGCGACAGCGCTGAACCGTGCACACCTCGTGGACCATACGTTCACGGATGGTGGACGGGCCTGTCCGGCACAGTGGTTTTCATTCTGATGAACCACTGCAAGGACTCTTCGATGCGCTCCGTACCCACCCTGCTCGCCCTCTCCCTGCTCGCCGCCGGTGCTTCGTTCGCCACTGCCGCCCATGCCGCCGAAGGCGATGACCGCTTCGCCATCCGCCTGGGTGCGATGAACATCGACTCGGACAACACGATCCGCGGCAAGACCAACGTGGCTGGCCAGGATGTCTCCCTGAACCAGGACTTCAAGCTGGGGGGCAAGGAATGGGAACCGCGCATCGATGGCATGTTCCGCATCAGCAATCGCCAGCGCCTGCTGTTCAACTACTTCAAGTACGACAAGGACCGCCGCGAGACCCTCGACCAGGGCATTTCCTTCGGCGGTGAGAACGTGCCGGCCGGCAGCTTCGTGAAGGGTGAACTGAAGTACCAGGTGGCCAGCCTGGTCTACGACTACTCGGTCGTCGATACCGACACCTTCGACCTCGGCCTGCAGATCGGTGGCGAGTACGCCAAGGTCAGCACCAAGGGCTACGCCGACCTGGGCACCGTGTACGACGGCCAGTTCCTCAACGAGAAGGCTGACGGCATCGCGCCGGTGGTGGGTGCGCGCATGACCTTCACGCCGTCCGAGCGCTGGATGATCACGCTGCAGGGCCAGTATCTCAACACGCGCTGGGGCAGCTTCGATGACTACAAGGGCGACCTGAGCCGCGCCAACGCCATCGTCGATTACCGCTTCACGAAGAACTTCGGTGTGTTCGCCGGCTACGACTGGTTCAAGCTGGACGTGGACAAGAAGGGCAGCGACGGCACTGTCGGCCTGAAGCAGGAATTCAAGGGTCCGGTGGCCGGCGTCAGCTTCGTGTTCTGATCCCCCGCCCCTTCCACGGCACTCGCTCTCCTGGCGCGGCCTCCGGAACATCGGGGCCGCGCTTTTTTGTGGGTTCCTGTCAGAAAAGCAGAAGCGGATTGGTCGAGCGCTTGAGGGAGCGGGGGCTGGGTGCGAATGTCCCCCGGCGCCGGCCTGCGGCCGTCACCTCCTCCTTTACTTCGCACCCAGCCCCCGCTCCCTCCGCGTGTCAGGCGTCCAGACGGCCTGGGCGGTGGCTCTCGACTGTCCGCAAGCCGAGCCGCTGCGCGGGTGGCAGGCGTTTGGACAAAGTAAAGGAGGAGGCGACCGCCGCAGGCGGACGGCGGGGGACATTTGTCCAAACGCCTGCCACCCGCGCAGCGGCCCGGACACTCGCGATGTGCTGCCGAAGGCGTCCCCACAGCCAACAAAAAACCCCGGCAGAGGCCGGGGCTTTTCGTTCGGAACGGCGCGGGCGCCCTACTTCTTCTTCGGCATGTACAGATCGGTGATCGTGCCGTCGTAGATTTCCGAGGCCATCGCCACCGACTCGCTCAGCGTCGGGTGGGCATGGATGGTGTGGCCGATGTCTTCCGCCTCCGCACCCATCTCGATCGCCAGGCCGATCTCGGCCAGCAGGTCACCGGCGTGCACGCCGACGATCGCACCACCGATGATGCGGTGGGTTTCTTCGTCGAAGATCAACTTGGTGAAGCCCTCGGTGCGGCCGATGCCGATCGCGCGTCCACTGGCGGCCCACGGGAACTTGGCCACGCCGACCTTCAGGCCCTTGGCCTTGGCTTCGGTCTCGGTCACACCGACCCAGGCGATTTCCGGGTTGGTATAGGCCACCGACGGAATCACGCGGGCCACCCACTCCTTCTTGTGGCCAGCAGCCACTTCGGCGGCAAGCTTGCCCTCATGCGTGGCCTTGTGGGCCAGCATCGGGTTACCGACGATGTCGCCGATGGCAAAGATGTGCGGCACGTTGGTGCGCATCTGGCGATCGACCGGGATGAAGCCACGGTCGGTGACCTGCACGCCGGCCTTCTCGGCATCGATCTTCTTGCCGTTCGGCGAACGACCCACGGCCACCAGCACGCGGTCGAAGGTGCCCTGCGCCAGCGCAGGCGCCTGGCCTTCCTCGGCCGCTTCGAAGGTGACGGTGATGCCCTTGGCATCGGCGGTGACGCCGGAGGCCTTGGTCTTCAGGTGGACTTCGATGCCCTGCTTCTTCAGTCGGTCGGCCAGCGGCTTGACCAGGTCCTTGTCGGCGCCCGGCATCAGCTGGTCCATGAACTCGACCACGGTGACCTTGCTGCCCAGCGCGCTGTACACGGTGGCCATTTCCAGGCCGATGATGCCGCCGCCGACGACCAGCAGCGAGCCCGGCACTTCGGCCAGCTCCAGCGCGTCGGTGGAGTCCATCACGCGCTTGTCGTCCCACGGGAAGTTCGGCAGCTTCACCGCCTGCGAACCGGCGGCGATGATGCACTTCTGGAAGCGCAGCAGCTGGGTGCTGCCATCAGCGGCGGTGATTTCCAGCTCGTTGGCCGAAACGAATTTGCCGACGCCCTGCACGCTGCGGACCTTGCGCTGCTTGGCCATGCCGGCCAGGCCCTTGGTCAGCTGGTTGACGACCTTTTCCTTGTACTCGCGCAGCTTGTCCAGGGTGATGGTCGGCTTGCCGAACTCGACGCCGAAATCACCGGCATGGGCCACTTCGTCGATCACCGCTGCGGCGTGCAGCAGCGCCTTGGACGGAATGCAGCCCACGTTGAGGCAGACGCCACCGAGGCTGGCGTAACGCTCGACCAGCACCGTATCCAGGCCGACGTCGGCGGCGCGGAAGGCGGCGGTGTAGCCGCCCGGGCCCGAGCCCAGCACGACCATTTCGCATTCGATGTCGGCCTGCTTGCCGCTGGACAGCGCCGGCTTCGGCGCAGCCGGTTCGGCCGGGGCGCGGTGCGACGGGGTCACCGGCGGCTTGCTGGCCGGAGCGGCCGCTGCCGGGGCCGGCGCGGCGGCCTTGGCCGGGGCTTCGGCGGCGCCTTCGGCGTCCAGCACCACGACCACAGCGCCTTCGGACAGGGTGTCGCCCAGCTTGACCTTGATTTCCTTGACCACACCGGCTGCCGAGGACGGCACTTCCAGGGTGGCCTTGTCCGACTCCAGGGTCACCAGACCCTGATCCTTCTTCACCGTGTCGCCGACGGCGACCAACACTTCGATCACCGGCACATCGCTGTAATCGCCGATGTCGGGAACCTTGACTTCAATCGTGGCCATGGTGGGTTTTCCTCGTGCCCGCGCGGCGGTGCCGGCGGGCTGTCACTGCATCTGTTCACGCGGCCGCGCCAGGGGCGGCGGCCACACGGTGGGGGCGAAGCGGTGCCTTACAGCAGCACGCGGCGCATGTCGGCCAGTACCTGCGACAGGTACGTGGTGAAGCGTGCGGCCAGGGCGCCATCGATGACACGGTGGTCGTAGCTCAGCGACAGCGGCAGCATCAGCTTCGGTGCGAACTCCTTGCCGTTCCAGACCGGCTGGATGGACGACTTGGAGACGCCGAGGATGGCCACTTCCGGTGCATTGACGATCGGGGTGAACGCGGTGCCGCCGATGCCGCCCAGCGAGCTGATCGAGAAGCAGCCGCCGCTCATGTCGGCCGGGCCGAGCTTGCCGTCGCGCGCCTTCTTGGCCAGTTCGCCGGTTTCCTGCGCGATCTGCACCACGCCCTTCTTGTCCACGTCGCGGATGACCGGCACGACCAGGCCGTTCGGCGTGTCGGCGGCAAAGCCGATGTGGAAGTACTTCTTCAGGGTCAGGTTTTCACCGCTGGCATCGAGCGAGGCGTTGAATTCCGGGAACTTCTTCAGCGCCGCGGCGCTGGCCTTGATCAGGAAGGCGAGCATGGTCAGCTTGATGCCGGCCTTCTCGTTCTCCTTGTTCAGCGCCACGCGCAGGCCTTCCAGGTCGGTGATGTCGGCCTGTTCGAACTGGGTGACGTGCGGGATCATGGCCCAGTTGCGGGCCAGGTTCGCACCCGAGATCTTCTTGATGCGCGACAGCGGCTGGACTTCGGTCTCGCCGAACTTGCTGAAATCGACCTTCGGCCACGGCAGCAGGTTCAGGCCACCACCGGCAGCGACAGCAGCACCGCCGGCAGCCGGCACACCACCGCTGAGTGCGGCCTTGACGAACTTCTGCACGTCACCCTTGGTGATGCGGCCACCCTTCTCGGTGCCGTTGATCTGCAGCAGGTCCACGCCCAGTTCGCGGGCGAACACACGCACCGCCGGGGTGGCATACGGCACCTTGGCCGGCAGCACGCCATCGGCATTGAACTGCACCGGCGGGCTGGAGGGAGCGCCGGCCGACGGTGCGGCGGCTGCCGGAGCAGGTGCCGCAACCGGTGCGGCAACCTGAGGAGCCGACGGCGCAGCCGCCGGAGCCGGAGCAGCGGCCTTGGCCGGTGCCGGTGCAGCAGCGCCCTCGGCCTCGATGATGGCGACCACGTTGCCCTGCGACAGATTGTCGCCGACCTTGACCTTGATCTCCTTGACCACACCGGCCACTGAAGACGGCACTTCCATGGTGGCCTTGTCGCTTTCCAGCGTGACCAGGCCCTGATCCTTCTTGACCGTGTCGCCGACGGCGACCAGCACTTCGATGACCGGAATGTCGGAATAGTCGCCGATATCAGGCACCAGCGCTTCAACCGCACCACCGCTGGCAGCCGGAGCGGCCGGCGCAGCTGCGGCCGGGGCCGGCGCGCTCTGGGTGGCGGCAGCCGGGGCAGCGGCCTTGGCCGGTGCCGGGGCGGCAGCCGCCGGCTTGGCGGCTTCGGCTTCACCTTCGGCCACTTCGATCAGGGCCACGACCTTGCCTTCGGACAGGCTGTCGCCAACCTTGACCTTCAGTTCCTTGACCACGCCCGCCACCGAGGACGGCACTTCCATGGTCGCCTTGTCGCTTTCCAGCGTCACCAGGCCCTGGTCCTTCTTGACCGTGTCGCCGACGGCGACAAGCACCTCGATTACCGGGATATCGCTGTAGTCACCGATATCGGGGACAAGTGCTTCCTTGATTTCGGCCATGGGGATAACTCCGGCAATCTGGTGTAGGGAAACGTCTATTGTGCGGCCAGCGGGGTCCAGCGCCAACCGTTACAGGTGTTTTCAGTACGCACGCAGCCGGGACACGCTGTTGCTCATGGGTTGCGGCCGTGACCAGTCGGTAGCGTATTGTCCGGACGATGTCCGCTTGATGTCGCCAGTGCGTCGGCCACCGGCTGCCAGGCCTGGCGCAGGCGCGGCAGCGACCACGCCGCATTGGCCGGGCTGGTGGACGGCAGTGCCAGCAGCCTGGACGGGGCCTCCAGCCGTGGCAGCACCCAGCGCTGGAACGCCTGCAGTGACGCAGCACCATTGCAGCCGATCAGCTCCAGCTCAGGGAGGGTGGCGATCAGTTCGGGCAGCGCATTGGTCACTTCCGTGCCACGCACGATGTCCGCATCCAGGCTGCCACGCCGCTCGCACTGACCGATCACATCCCACAGACCGATACCTGCGGCGTTCAACGCCTGCAGCCGCTGTGCATAGGCCAGATCCGCATCGAAACCGCAGATATCCGCCATCAGCGGCCAGAAGCGGTTGCGCGGATGGGCGTAGTAGCGCTGCTCCTGCAGCGACGCCACGCCCGGCATCGAGCCCAGCAGCAGCACCCTGCAATCCACGTTCACCTGCGCTTGCAGGCCGATGCACATCGTCGCCGCGCTCACATCTTCTCCAACTGAATGAATGCCACTGATGGCCGAAAACCCCATGAATACAGGCTTTTCGAGCTGATCGCTGAACAAGGAAAACTATTTTTTAACGTGCGTCGGATTCGATTCATGTTGGGGCGACTACGGTGTGCTCGCCCCGCAACCGGGGGCCCAAAACAAGAAACATTAGGAGATACCCCCATGCGCTCCATCCGTATCCTGAGTCTCGCCCTGCTGACCTCCGCCGCCTTCGCACCGGCCGCTTTCGCCCAGGACAGCAGCAGCACCGACACCGCTTCGGGCAAGCATTTTGCCGTTGTTGGCGGCATCTCGCTGCTGCAGCCGAAGAACGACCCGATCACCGGCGTGAAGAAGACCGATGGCGGCCCGGCGCCGACCGTCAGTTTCAGCTACTACATCAACGACAACTGGGCCGTTGAACTGTGGGGCGCCGCCGACAAGTTCGACAACAAGTTCAAGGGCCCGAACAACGCCCGCCTGGGCTCGGTCGAGCAGCAGCCGGTCGCGCTGAGCGGCCAGTACCACTTCGGCCAGGCTGACAACGTGTTCCGTCCGTTCGTGGGCGTGGGCTACTACCAGTCGAGCTTCAGCAACGAGAAGCTGGGCAACGGCGCTGACACCGACATCCGCTTCAAGGATGCCAAGGGCGTGATCGGCACCGTCGGCGTCGACATGAACATCAACTCCACCTGGTTCGCCCGTGCTGACGCCCGCTACATGCGCGCCCGCCCGGACGTGAAGGTTGGCGGCGAGAAGATCGGCGAAGCCAAGATGGACCCGTGGACCGTCGGCTTCGGCATCGGCGCCCGCTTCTGATCCAGGCTGCACCTGCTTCACTGATGCAACGCGACGGGCCCTTCGGGGCCCGTCGTCGTTTCCGTCACCTGCTGTCTGTAGAGTCGACTGTCAGTCGACTGCTCTTGTAGAGCCGAGCCCATGCTCGGCTATCGAAAAAGCAGTCGACTGACAGTCGACTCTACACACACAGGAGGCGGAGGCACGATGGACGACGTCGACCTGCTGGTGATCGGTGGCGGCATCAATGGCACCGGCATCGCCCGTGACGCCAGCGGCCGCGGCCTGCGCGTGCTGCTGTGCGAACAGCACGACCTGGCCGCGCACACCTCCAGTGCCAGCAGCAAACTGATCCATGGCGGCCTGCGCTACCTGGAACAGGGCGAGTTCGGCCTGGTACGCAAGGCCTTGGGCGAACGCGAGGTGGTACGCCGGCAGGCGCCCTATCTGGTCCGCCCGCTGCGTTTCGTGCTGCCGTGGGAACCCCACCTGCGCCCACGCTGGATGCTGCGCGTGGGACTGTGGTTGTACGACCACCTCGGCCGGCGCAGCCCTGCTTTTCCAGCATCTCGCGCGCTGGATCTGCAGCGGGATCCGCTTGGCCTCTGGCTCTCCCCGGATCTGCGGCAGGCCTTCAGCTACGCCGATGCGCAGGTCGATGATGCGCGCCTGGTAGTGCTCAACGCATTGGACGCCGCGCAGCGCGGCGCGCAGGTCCACGTGCGCAGCCGCTGCATCGAACTGCGCCCTGTGCAGGGCCGTTGGCAGGCCGTGCTGGAATCCTCCGATGGCCAGCGGCATGTGACCGCGCGCGCCATCGCCAATGCGGCGGGCCCATGGGCCGGCGGTCTGCTGGAGCAGATGGAGGCACGCAGCGGCGGCCCCACGCTGCGGCTGGTGCAGGGCAGCCACATCGTGCTGCGCCGTTCCTGGCCCGATGACAGTGCCTGCCTGCTGCAGCAGCCCGATGGCCGCGTGGTGTTCCTGCTCCCGTTCGCCCACGATCACCTGCTGGTCGGCACCACCGACACCGACTACCGCGGTGACCCGGCACGCTGCAGCGTACTGCCTTCCGAGGTGAGCTACCTGTGCGCATCCGCCAACCGCTATCTGCGCGAACCGATCACTCCGCAGGACGTGGTCTGGCAGTTCGCCGGTGTACGTCCCCTACTGGCCGACCCGGACCCACGTGCGGCGAAGCTGAGCCGCGACTACCGCCTGCAGCTGCAGTCCGATCCGGCGCCGGCGCTGCATGTGCTGGGCGGCAAGCTGACCACCTACCGCGTGCTGGCCGAGGAAGCGCTGGACCTGCTGCGCCCTGCCCTGCCACAGATGGGGCCGGCCTGGACCGCAGGCGGAGACCCGCTGCCGGGCAGCGACTGGGGCAACGCCGCGCAGGCGCGCTCCCGTCTGCAGGCACTGGCACCGTGGTTGCCCGTGGAGATCGCACGGCGTTGGGCCGAAGCCTACGGCAGCCGCAGCGCCGCCCTTCTGCAGGGTGTGCGGGGCATGGACGATCTTGGAGAGGACTTCGGCGGCGGCCTGCATGCGCGTGAAGTGGCTTTCCTGCGCGACCACGAATGGGCCTGGGACGCCGAGGACGTGATGTGGCGGCGGAGCAAGCTGGGGTTGCGGCTGGATGCTGCGCAGGTGGCGCGGCTGCAGGCGTGGATGCGGGGGCGGATCCCTTTCCCGCGGAAAGGGCTCTGACCCCGGTGTTTCCACGTGTGCCAACCAAGGTTGGCAGCTACCAGGGCGGCCGCGCGCGACGCGACCGATGCATTAGGATTTCCCCATCGCTACCGGAGACGCTGCATGACGCCCCGCTACGTGCTGGCCATCGACCAGGGCACCACCAGTTCGCGCGCGATCCTGTTTGACCGTGCCGGCGACATCGTCGGCAGCGCGCAGCGCGAATTCGCGCAGATCTTCCCGCACCCCGGCTGGGTCGAGCATGACCCGCGCGAAATTCTCACCAGCGTCTATGCAACGCTGACCGAACTGCTCAGCCGCGGGCAGATCGACCCGCGCCATATTGCGGCACTGGGCATCACCAACCAGCGTGAAACCACCGTGGTCTGGGACCGTGCCACCGGCCAGCCGATCCACAACGCCATCGTCTGGCAGTCGCGGCAGAGCCACGCCATCTGCGAGCGGCTGAAGTCCGAAGGGCATGAGGCGCTGATCCGCGAGCGCACCGGCCTGCTGATCGACGCCTATTTCTCCGCCACCAAGGTGCGCTGGATCCTCGACCACGTGGAGGGCGCGCAGCAGCGCGCCGAACGTGGCGAGCTGCTGTTCGGCACCATCGACAGCTGGCTGGTCTGGAACCTCAGCGGCGGCCAGGCGCACGTGACCGACTACAGCAACGCGGCGCGCACGCTGCTGTTCAACATCCACACGCTGGACTGGGATGACGACCTGCTGGCGCTGCTGGACATCCCGCGCGCGATGCTGCCGCAGGTGCGCGATTCCAGCGCGGTGTACGCGCATACCCGGCCGCAGTTCTTCTTCGATCACCCGATTCCGATCGCCGGCATTGCCGGTGACCAGCAGGCGGCGCTGTTCGGCCAGGCCTGCTTCCAGCCGGGCATGGTCAAGAACACCTATGGCACCGGCTGTTTCATGCTGATGCACACCGGCGCGCAGGCGGTGCGTTCGCGCAATGGCCTGCTGACCACCATCGCCTGGGGCCTGGACGGGCGCGTGGAATATGCGCTGGAAGGCTCGATCTTCATCGCCGGCTCGGTGGTGCAATGGCTGCGCGACGGTCTGCGGATGATCGAACGCGCCAGCGACAGCCAGGCGCTGGCCGCGCAGGTGCCTGACAGTGGCGGTGCTTACCTGGTACCAGCATTTGTCGGCCTCGGTGCGCCCTATTGGCGCAGTGATGTGCGCGGCGCGATGTTCGGCCTGACCCGTGGCACCCGCAAGGCGCACTTCGTGCGTGCCGCGCTGGAGGCGATGGCCTACCAGACCCGCGACGTGCTTGATGCGATGCAGTCCGATGCTGGTATCGCGCTGACCGAGCTGCGCGCCGATGGCGGTGCGATCGGCAACGACTTCCTGGCCGGTTTCCAGGCCGACATCCTCGGCGTGCCGCTGCTGCGGCCGCGACTGACCGAGACCACCGCACTGGGTGCGGCCTACCTGGCCGGCCTGGCGGTGGGGTTCTGGACCAGCCGCGAACAGATCGCCGCGCAATGGGGCCTGGACCGGCGCTTCGAGCCACAGATGGAGGTGGCGCGGCGCGAGAAGCTGTATGCGGGATGGCAACAGGCCGTGGCGGCCACCCTCGCCTTCCACGTCGACTGACGGTAGTGCCGGTCAGAACGCCGGCAGCACCGCGCCCTTGTACTTGGTCTCGATGAAGGCCTTCACCTGCGGGCTGGTCAGGGCCTTGGCCAGCTTCTGCACGCGGGCGTCGTCCTTGTTGTCCGGGCGCGCGACCAGGAAGTTCACGTACGGCGAATCCTTGCTTTCGATCGCCAGTGCGTCCTTGGTCGGGTTGAGGCCAGCGTCCAGCGCATAGTTGGTGTTGATCAGGGCCAGGTCGACCTGGTCCAGCACGCGCGGCAGCATCGCCGAGTCCAGCTCGCGGAACTTCAGGTTCTTCGGGTTGGCAGTGATGTCGCGCTGGGTCGACAGCGCGTTGGTCGGATCCTTCAGCTCGATCACACCGGCCTTGTGCAGCAGGATCAGCGCGCGGCTGTTGTTGCTCGGGTCGTTCGGGATCACCACGTCGGCGCCTTCGCGCAGTTCGGCCAGCGACTTGATCTTGCGCGAATACGCACCGAACGGCTCGATGTGCACGCCGATCACCTTCACCAGGTCGGTCTTGCGGTCGCGGTTGTAGGCATCCAGGTACGGCTCGGTCTGGAAGTAGTTGGCGTCCACCTGCTTCTGCACCAGCTGGTCGTTGGGCTGCACGTAGTCGTTGAACACGCGCACGTCCAGGTCCACGCCTTCCTGCTTGAGGATCGGCTTGACCACCTCGAGGATCTCGGCATGCGGCACAGCCGTGGCGGCCACCACCAGCTTCTGCGAGGGCTCGCCGGACTTGCCGCAGGCGGTCAGGGCCAGCGCAGCGGCGAGCAGGGGCAGCAACAGGGTCTTTTTCATGGGCGGAAGGGTTCTCGGGGGGAGTGTCAGGAGTTGTCGTAGTTGCTCAGGGCGAGCTCGAGCAGCGCCTTGGCCTGCTCACGCAGCATCACCGGCTCGACGATCTCGGCATCCGAGCCGTAGTGCAGCACGTCCATCAGCAGCTCGCGCGAGACGCTGTACGGCACCTTCAGTTCATAGCGGCCATCGGCCAGGAAGCGGCCCTGCTGCTTGGAATGCCAGTGCTCGTCGGCCACCCAGCGCGCGGCCTTGGCGCTGAACAGGATGGTCGCCCAGCCCTTCGGCGCACCGGAGAAGATGCCGTAGCTGGCGCCCAGCTGCTCGTCCAGCTCGCTGTCGGCCACGTCACGGGCGGTACTGTCGATCACCCGCGCCTTGTGGATGCGATCCACGGCAAAGCTGCGCAGGGCCTCGCGGTCATGGTCCCAGGCATCCAGGTACCAGTTGTCGCGGTAGTGGGTCAGGCGCTGCGGCGAGACCGTGCGCCGGGTCGGCTCATCGGTGGAACGCGCACGGTACTCGAACGCCAGCTGGCGGCGCTCAAGCACGGCGGAGGCGACGCTGCGGAAGCTGCCTTCGTCGAACTTGCGGCCACGGTGCGGAATCACCCGCACGCGGTCGACCGGCCAGCTGGAGACGCCGGCCTGGGCCGCCAGCAGGCTCTCGATGCGCTGCTGCAGCGGTGCCAGCACCGACGACAGCACGCCGCCGCCGGTCCGCGCCAGCAGGTGCTGCGAGGCCAGCAGGGCATGCAATTCCTCCGAACTCAGCCACAGGCCGGGCAGCTCGAAGCGGTCGCTCTCGTCAGCCTGGTAGCGGAAGCCCGCCTCGCCGTCGCCCTCGATCGGTGCCATCAGCGCATCGCGCAGGAAGGCCAGGTCGCGGTAGACGGTGGCGCGGGAACAACCGAGCTTGTCCTGCAGGGTCGCCACCGTCACCGGATAGCGCGCGGACTTGAGCAGACGATGCAGGGCGGTGATGCGTTCGTATCGGTCCATACCCCCGATTATGTCCGAGTCGCGGGTCTTGTGTGGGACGTTTGGGCTATCGTGTTCGCCCCCACCCCTCTGGAACACCCGATGCGCCGGTTGCCTGCCCTGTCCCTGCTGGCCTGCCTGCTGCTGGCCGCCTGCGATCGCACACCGGCACCGGCCAGTACCGAAGCCCCGGTACCGGCCGCGGATCCGGCGCAGGCGGTACTGGGCGCCAGCCAGCGCTTCGCAGCCCTGCGCAGCTTCCACGCCGAGCTGGAGGTGCTGGGCGCGCCACAGCCGGTGCGCAGCGCCATGGACTTCGTCGCCCCCGATCGTTTCCGGGTGCAGACACCGGCTGGGCCGCAGACCATCATCGGTGACACCATGTTCCTGCAGGCCGACGGTGCGGTCCGCCAGGTGCCAACCCCGCCGGGCCTGCTCGAGCAGTGGCGCAACCCGTTGCCGGCCGACGCCCTGCCCGCCGACCTGCAGGCCGAGGATCTGGGCAGCCAGTCGCTGGATGGGGTCGAAACCCGTCACTATCGGCTGCGCGGCGCCCAGCCCGGCGAACGCCTGGAATACTGGGTGGATGCGCAGGGCCTGCCGCGGCAGATCGTGCGCAGCGGCAGCAGCAATGGCCGCAGCTTCCAGCTGCGCCTGCGCTATTCGCGCTTCAACGACCCGGCATTGCGCGTCGATCTGCCCTGAATAGGCGATCGTGGCAACGTTCGCTGAAGCGCGCATTGGATCGATTCGGACCGCCATCACGCTTCCAGTATCATCACCGGCTGTCAATCGCTTCGGAGAAGCCCCGATGTCCCTGCGCGTGTCCCTGCTGATCCCCCTGCTGCTGTGCGCGCCTCTCGCGTATGCGCAGGATGCCTCCGAGCTGGCGGCGATGTCCTCGCCGTGGAGCGGCAGTGGCGGCGAGCTCGGTTTCGCCTCGGCACGTGGCAACAGCAGCACCGAGAGCTTCAACGGTCGCCTCCGCCTGCGTTACACCGACGGCGACTGGGTGCACAGCATGGACCTGTTCGGCCTGCGCTCCAGCTCCAAGGTGACCGAGACCAACGACGACGGCACCACCACCCGCCGCAACAACACCACCGCCAACCGCTACACCGGCAGTGCCGGCAGCGCGCTGCAGCTGGGCGAGCACCGCCAGCTGACCGCGACGGTACGTACCGAACGCGATGACTTCGCCACCTACGACCGCCAGAGTTCGTTCGGTCTGGGTTACGGCACCCGCCTGTGGAACACCGAGCGCTTCTCGTTCGACGCGCAGATCGGCCCCGGTGTGCGTCGTACCCACAGCACCGAGGACGACCGCACCCGTACCGGCATGATCGGCCGCGGCCTGTTCGACATGAAGTACTCGCTGACCGACAACACCGACCTGGTCAACACGCTGCTGGTCGAATCCGGTTCGTACAACACCTTCGGCCAGAACGACTTCGGCGTTTCGGTGAGCATGAACGAACACCTGGCGCTGAAGGCCGGCTGGCAGGCGCGTTACAACAGTGACGTGGCCGAGGACAAGCGCAAGACCGATACGCTGACCACGATGAACGTGGTCTACAAGTTCAAGTAAGAAACGGGCGCCAAAGGCGCCCGTTCTTCTTCCGGTAGTGCCGGCCGCTGGCCGGCAACTGCATTCAACCGGGGGCGCGAGGTTGCCGGCCAGCGGCCGGCACTACCTGCAATGCTCAGACGTTCAGCAGTTCGCCGGCACCGGCATCCAGCAGCATCGTCGCCACGCGCTGGCCCAGTGCTTCCGGGTCGCTGGCCGGCCCTACGGCCTCGGCACGCACCGCACGACCATCACTGGCACTACCGACCAGGCCCTGCAGGTGCAGGTCGGTGCCCTGCCACTGCGCGATCGCCGCCACCGGCACGTGGCAGCTGCCATGCAACGCACGGTTCATCGCCCGCTCGGCTTCCACGCAGGCACGGGTTTCCGCGTCATCCAGGCCGGCGAACAGCGCCATCAAGCGCGCGTTGCCACCATCGCACTCCACCGCCACCGCGCCCTGCGCCGGAGCCGGCAGCCACTGCGGTGGTTGCAGGCGCGCGACGATGCGCTCGCCCAGGCCCAGACGCTCCAGGCCGGCCACGGCCAGCACGATGGCGTCGTAGCCACCGTTGTCGAGTTTGGCCAAGCGGGTGTTGACGTTGCCACGCAGGTCCAGCAGTTCCAGGTCCGGGCGCAGCGCGCGCAGCTGGGCCTGGCGGCGCAGCGACGAGGTACCGACCCGCGCACCGATCGGCAGCGCGTCCAGCGAGGCGTACAGGTTGGAGACGAAACCATCGGCCGGATCGTGGCGGGTCAGCATTGCCGGCAACGCGAACGGTGCGTCCAGCTCCATCGGCACATCCTTCAGCGAGTGCACGGCGCAGTCGGCCTCGCCACGCAGCATGGCCAACTCCAGCTCCTTCAGGAACAGGCCCTTGCCACCGATGGCGGCCAGCGAGCGGTCCAGCACCTCGTCGCCGCGGGTGCTCATCGGCACCAGTTCCACATGCAGGCCGGGATGGGCCTGGCGCAGGCGGTCGGCGACGTGTTCGCTCTGCCAGAGGGCGAGCGGGCTCTTGCGGGTGGCGATGCGGACGGTTTCCATCCCGTCATTATCGCGCCTTCGGCGCGGATACGGCCAACGGCGGAGCCCCTCGTGGCTGCTGCATCGGCTGAATCTATGGCGCTTGGCCGGGGCGGTGGGGTCATGCGGGGGCGCCGTAAACCCGTCCTTGGGGGCTTGGCCGCGGCATCCATGCCGCGGACACCCCGCCTGCCCCCACCGCCCCGGCCTCTGACAGTTTCCGTGCGCGTCAGCCACGGAAGATCAAAAGAAAAAAAAAGCA
>NZ_JAOCFV010000030.1:0-58399 GCF_029842145.1 Stenotrophomonas sp. GD03794 | reverse complement strand
CGGCGAGCGCTGCCAGATAGCACGCCACCATCGTGCGCAGTCCAACCGGCGACCCTGCATTGATGCCGCGATGCAGGCGCAGCTGCAGCGAGCTGTGGCCGCTGCCCAGGTCCACCGCCAGCTGCAGCGCCAGCGCGGCGCAGAACACCAGCAGGGCAATCCCGAATCCGATGCGCGGCCACGCGGCCTGCGCGTTGGGGCGGCGCAGCAGCCAGGCCAATGCCGTGGCTGCGGCCAGCGTCGCCGCGATCCACATCAATGGCGTGGCGGGAGACGTAGCGGCCACCGGCAATGCACCGGTGGCCGCGATCATGACGACGCGCTTACTTGCGGGTGCCGTCGAGCCAGTTCGGGCCCTTGTTGGTGAGGAAGAACACATAGACCACCAACGATACCGCGATCGTCGCGGTCACGTAGATGGCGAACCAGTCGACGTGGCCGGTCTTCAGCGCGCCCTGGTACAGCAGCGGGGCGGTGCCACCGAACAGCGAGTTGGCCAGCGCGTAGCCCAGGCCCACGCCCAGTGCACGCACGTGGGTCGGGAACAGCTCGGCCTTCACGACGGCGTTGATGGAGGTGTAGCCGGTGAGGATGACGAACGCCAGCGCCAGGGTCAGGAACGCCAGGGTGGCGTCATGCTGGTGCGGCAGCTGGGTGATCAGGTACCAGCTGTACAGCACGCCACCGACGCCGAAGAACACCAGCAGGGTCTTGCGGCCGATGATGTCCGACAGCCAGCCACCGACCGGCTGCAGCACCATCAGAAACGCCAGCACGCCCAGGTTGATCAGGGTGCCGGTCATCGGATCGTTGCCGGCGAAGGCGCTCTGGATCATCTTCGGGCCGTTCACCGAGTAGGTGTAGAAGGCCACGGTGCCGCCGGCGGTGATCAGGAAGCACAGCAGCAGCGGCCGCCACTGGTGCACGAACAGTTCGTACATCGAGCCGGACTTCTGTGCCTTGCCCTCGCGCGCGGCCTCGATGGACGACTCCGACAGCGACTCGTCCATGCCCCGGCGCAGCCAGAACACCACCACCGCGGCGATGCCGCCGATGCCGAAGGCAATGCGCCAGCCCCACTCGGAGATTTCCGGCTTGCCCCAGAAGGTCAGCATCAGCAGCAGGGTCAGCTGGGCCAGCACATGGCCGCCGACCAGGGTGACGTAGTGGAAGGAGGACAGGAAGCCGCGGCGGCCGGGAATGGCGGCCTCGGACATGTAGGTGGCGCTGGCACCGTACTCGCCACCGGTGGCGAAGCCCTGCAGCAGGCGCGCAAACAGCAGGATGACCGCGGCCCAGATGCCGATGCTGGCGGCGGTGGGGGTGATGGCGATCAGGAACGAACACAGCGCCATCAGCGTGACCGAGACGGTCAGCGCCAGGCGGCGGCCATGGCGGTCGGCGAAGCGGCCGAAGAACCAGGCGCCGATCGGGCGCATCAGGAAGGTCGCCGCGAAGATCGCCCACACGTACATCGTGGAGTTCTTGTCATCGGGCGAGAAGAACTGCGATTCGAAGTACACGGCGAACACCGAGTACACGTAGACGTCGTACCACTCCACCAGGTTGCCGGCGGAGCCTTTGAGGGTGTTGGAGATCGACCGCCGCAGGGCGGCGCGGTCGTTCGCGGGGACAGCAGGTTGGGACGTGGTGCTCATCTGGGTGAGAATCCTCGATGCGGCGCGTCCGTGCGCAGGGAAAACGGCGCCCGGCCTTGGGGCGGCGGGGCCGGGCAGCCCTCTTGGTACTGCATCGACCGTCAACACGGGGTAGCAGACCAGAGCAGGGTGCATGGATGGATGACAGCGTGCCACCGTATGGGGTCCCGGACCATACTCAAAACGTCCTAGAATCCGCCTTCCCCCGGCTCCCTGGTGTGTCATGTCGGCTCCCCCCTCTTCGTCTGCGGCTGCCCCCCGGGGTGGCCTTGTCGCGCTGGCACTGCTGCTGGTCTACGTGGTCTGGGGCTCGACCTACCTGGGCATCGCCAAGGCCCTGCACGGCGGCGCACTGCCGCTGACGATGGTCTCCGGCAGCCGCTTCATCATTGCCGGCGGCCTGATGTTCCTTGCGCTGCGCCTGTTCTGGAAGCTGCCGAACCCGACCCTGCGGCAATGGCGCAACCTGGTCATCATGGGCGTGACCATGCTGGTGCTGGGCAACGGCATGGTGGTCCTGGCCGAACGCGAGGTGTCCTCGGGCCTGGCCGCCACGGCGGTGGCCTCGGTGCCGCTATGGATGGCGCTGTTCTCGGCGCTGCGCGGCCAGCACGCCAGCAAGGGCGAATGGCTGGGCATCGCCATCGGTTTCCTGGGCGTGGTCTGGCTCAACGCCGGCAGCAGCCTGACGGCCTCGCCGACCGGGCTGGTGCTGCTGCTGATCGCGCCGATCGGCTGGGCCTTCGGTTCGGTGTGGGCGCGTGGGCTGGACCTGCCGGGCCCGTTCATGACCGCTGCCGGGCAGATGGTCTGCGGTGGCGTGCTGCTGGTGCTGATCGGCCTGGCGGTAGGCGAGCGCCCGACCACGCTGCCCGATACCGGTGGCCTGCTGGCGATGGCCTACCTGTGCGTGTTCGGCTCCATCGTCGCGTTCACCGCCTACGTGTGGCTGCTGCAGAACGTGCGCCCCGCGCTGGCGGGCAGCTACGCGTACGTCAATCCGGTGATCGCGGTGCTGCTGGGCGCACTGCTCAACGGTGAGCGGTTCGGCTGGCGCGACCTGTTGGCGATGGTGGTGATTCTTCTGGGTGTGGTGGTGCTGACGATGGCAAGGACAAGAAAGAAATGAGCATGGATGAGAAAGAACAACGCCGGGGCCTGCTGGTCACCGCTTCCACCTTCGTGATCTGGGGACTGGTGCCGGTGTACTGGCACTTGCTCAACGAGGTGCCCTCGTTCCAGATCATCGCCCACCGCATCATCTGGAGCACCGTGCTGGTGCTGGGCTGGCTGCTGCTCAGCTCGCGCCTGGGCTGGTGGCAGAAGATCGCCGCACAGCCGCGCGCGCTGCCGATCCTGCTGGTGTCGAGCCTGACCATCGCCTTCAACTGGGGCCTGTACATCTGGGCGGTCAACGCCGGCCATGTCATCGAGACCAGCCTGGGCTACTTCATCAACCCGCTGGTGAACGTGCTGCTGGGCGTGCTGGTGCTGAAGGAACGCCTGCGCCGCCTGCAGTGGGTGGCGGTGGCGATGGCGGCGGTGGGCGTGGCCTGGCTGACCATCGACGCCGGCACACCGCCGTGGATCGCGCTGGGCCTGGCCTGTTCGTTCGGCCTGTATGGCCTGCTGCGCAAGCTGGTTTCAGTCGACCCGGTGGCCGGCCTGGGCGTGGAAAGCATGTACCTGTTCCTGCCGGCGCTGGCCTTCGCGATCTGGGCCGAGAATGGCCACGGCGGCGCGTTCTTCCATGGCTGGGGCTGGCGCAACGACCTGCTGCTGATCTTCGGCGGCGCAGTCACCGCAGTGCCGCTGATCGGCTTCGCCTACGGTGTGAAACGCATTCCGCTGTCGCTGGTCGGCATCCTGCAGTACATCGCGCCGAGCCTGCAGCTGCTGCTGGGTGTGTTCTTCTTCCACGAAGCGTTCGACACCGCCAAGGCGATCGGCTTTGCCGCGATCTGGGCCGGCCTGGTGCTGTTCGTCGGCGACAACATCCGCACGATGCGCGCCGCAAGGCGCTGACCAGGACGGGGTCGCATGGAACGGGGTCAGAGCCCTTCGCGGGGCGAAGGGATCCGACCCCGCTTCCCAAAAAAGAACGGCGCCCCGAGGGGCGCCGCTCTGCTTCCATCCACAGCCAGGAGAGAGATGGCTGTGGCGGGAACGCGGTTGCAGGCTTAGAAGCGCTGCTGATACTTCATGTACATGAAGCGGCCGATGTCGAAGCCACCGTAGTAGGTGAAGCTGCTGTTCGGCTGGCTGTACATGATCGGACCCTGGTGGTTGAACACGTTGTTCACGCCCAGCGACACGGTGCCATCCCACGGCAGGCTGTAGCGCACCTGCAGGTCGTGGAAGGTGTTGGAGCCCACCTTGTTGGTCGGCGATGCACTGGTGTACGACGAACTGAAGCCCGGCAGGTTGCACTCGTCCATGTACGAGCACTTCTCCTTCATGCTGGAGTAGTAGCGCGCGGTCCAGCCGATGCCGAGGTCGCCGTACTGCCAATCCAGGTTGAAGGTCGAGCGGACGCGGAAGTCGCCGCCCCAGCTGGTGCGCTGCTCCACCGGCGTGGTCGCGGCGTTGTCGTTGCGCTGCTTCAGGTAGTCGGTGTAGGTGGTGTTCCAGTTGACGGCGAACTGGCCGAACGTGGTTTCCGGCAGACGGTAACGCACGTTGACGTCATAGCCGGCGGTTTCGCGGAAACCGGCATTGACCAGCGAGCGGTCCAGGCTGTTGACCTGGCCGTTGCTGCCACGGGTGAAGCGGCCACAGGCGGCGTCCGAACCCTGCACATAGCACTGCTCGAGAATGCTGCTGGCGGTCTCGGAGACGATGGCGTTGTTGATGCGGATCTTCCACCAGTCGAGGCTGACATCCAGGCCGGCCACGAAGTCCGGGCTGTACACCAGGCCCACGGTCCAGGTCTTGGCGGTTTCCGGCTTCAGCGCTGCGTTGGAACCCGAGTTGAAGTCGACGGTCGACTGCTGGCCCGGCTTGGTGGCAACGGTGCCATCGCTGTTGAGCTGGCGGAAGTTGGCTGGCACCTTCAGCGCCTGGCAACGGGCAGCAACGGTCGGGCTGGTGGCCGCGGTACCGAACGAGGTATCGCACGGATCGGTGAACGAATCGCGGGTGGTGACGGTACCGCCGTACAGGTCATCCACGGTCGGCGCACGGAAGCCGGTGCCATAGGTTGCGCGGACCAGCAGGCTGTCGATCGGCTTCCACTTCAGGCCGAACTTGCTGTTGGTGGTCGAGCCGAAGTTGTTGTAGTCCGAGTAGCGGCCGGCCACGTCCAGCGACAGCTCGCGGGCGAACGGCAGGTCGGCCAGCAGCGGCACCTGCAGCTCCAGGTAGACCTCGTTGAGCGAGTAGTCGCCACGCGTCGGCTGGCCGCTGGTGCCGGCGATCTCGCCCTTCTGCACCTTCATGTCCGGCGTGTAGCTGGCTTCTTCGCTGCGATGCTCGAAGCCCATCGCACCCATGATGTCGCCGGCCGGCATGGTGAACAGCGAACCGGAGATGTTGGCGCTGGCGACCTTGGTGGTGCTCTTCATCTTGTCGACGAAGCGGGCGAACAGGTAGTCCTGCACGTCCTGGTTGCTCAGCGAGCCCGGGCCGGTGTAACCCATCGGTGCAGCCGGGTTCCACGGCACGCAGCCGGCGATCACCGCACCCGGCGAACCACAGCGGGCCACGCTGCCATCCATGAAGGACGGGCCGACGGCCTGGTTGACGTGCGGCTGGTACATGCTGCCGGTACCGATGCGCTCGCCTTCATTGCGGTTGTACATGTAGCTGACGTTCCAGTCCCAGTACCGCGAACCGGTTTCGAAGCTGCCTTCCAGGCCGACGCTGGCGCGCTTGGTTTCCAGATTGTTCTCGGTGCCGCGCGGCAGCTCCTCGGAGCGGTGTGCGAACAGCACGTCCTGGCCCCACAGGTTGAACGTGCTGTCCTTGGACAGCGCAGCACGGCTACCGTTGCGTGCCTGCGCGGCACTGACCGAGTACGGGTAACCGGCCAGGTGCTTGGTCGATTCGCGCTTGCTGTACAGCGCGTCGGCGACGATGCGCAGGTTGTCGGTGATCGAGAAGCCACCGTTGGCGAACACCGAGGTGCGCTCCAGGCCGGTCAGCAGGCTCATGTTGGTCTTGCTGTTGGCACCATCGGCCGGATCCGGCGCATGGAAGTTGCCGGCCTTGCTCGGGTCTCCGCCCGGGCCCACGGTCAGGTTCTTGCCACCGACGGTGACGTAGCCCCACGGGGTGTTGCCGTTGAGGCCATCGTTCGGGTGGCGCGGGCCGTTGGTGTAACGGCTGAACTCGCGGTCCTTGCCCAGCACCTCGTCTTCCTTGGTGCGTTCGGCACCCACGGTGAACCAGCCGCGGTCGAAGGTCTTGCCGAAGGTTGCGCTGTAGGAGCGCTTCTGGCCGTCACCCTGGCCGTACTGGCCGACATAGACGCTGGCTTCGCCACCGTCGAAGTTCTTGCGGGTGATGATGTTGACCACGCCGGCGATGGCGTCCGAGCCGTACAGCGCGGACGCGCCATCGGTCAGCACTTCCACGCGCTCGACGATGGCCGACGGAATCGAGGCCAGGTCGGAGTAGCCGCCGGCGCTGACGCCCATGCGGCGGCCGTCGATCAGCACCAGGCTGCGTTCCGGGCCGAGGTTGCGCAGGCTGACGTACATGCCGCCGAAGTCGCGCGAGGAGGTCAGCGAAGACGCGCGGCTCATGCTCGGCGAACCTGCAGCGGGGATGTCCTGCAGGATGTCGGCGACGTTGACGTAGCCCTTCTTCTCGATCTCGGCGCGGTTGAGCGCGATCACCGGCTGTGCGGTCTCGACACTGGCCTGGCGGATGCGCGAGCCGGTGATTTCGATGCGGTCGAGGGTGGTGGTGGCGTCGCCGGTGCTCTGTGCGAAGGCGGGGGTGGTGCAGCTGGCGGCCAGCGCGATGACGATCGCGTTGCGCAGCGGAGTGGTTTTCAGGGACATCCGTGAAATCTCGTGTTTCAAGAAAAACATGCGCCCGTTCTATGGGCGCGTGGGGTGCTGCAAACCAACGTGGGGGGCGCGATTCTAGAATGTTTCCATTCGCAACTGTTTGTCTCTGCGCCACGGATGTGCGCGAAAATGAATCGCAACCAACAATCCACAGATGCGCTGTGCGCAGCGTCACGCGCGCTGCGTTTGCGATGGGCAGAGGCATCGATAGCGGCGCGAACCCGGCATGCTTGAGTGGTTGCGACAACACGTCGCAGAGCGCGGCGATGCGCAGGTGCTCTTCCGTTGTGATGCGCCTGCGTGCATGAAATGCTCTTCGCGATTTCGTCGAACGCAGGAGATGAAGGAATGATCCAGCTCGAAGAAGCACGCCGCCGCGTGGAGGCTGCACTTGCCAGCGACGATGAGCCGGTTGCCATCACGCACGAGCATGAAGTGGTTGAAGGCTGGCTGTTCTGTTTCCAGTCGCTGCGCTACCTGCAATCCGGCGAGATCTCGGATGCGCTGGCCGGCAATGGACCGATCTTCGTCGACCGGCATACGGGCGAGCAGCACGCGTTGGGCACGGCGTGCGCGCCGGAGGAGGCGCTTCGCCAGCATCTGGCCCAGCGGCGCCCGCCGTGTGATGTCGCGGCGGTGGATTGCTGAGTTCGGCAACGAAAAAGGGACGGAGCCTTCGCTCCGTCCCCCTGCGTGATGCGCAGTCTGTCGCTGCGTGATGCTCAGGTTTCGCGCAGCGCCGTGGTGATGGGCAAACGTGCCGCGCGCAGTGCCGGGAACAGGCCACCGACCAGGCCGATGCCCAATGCCCATTTCAGTCCGGTCCACAGCAGTTCCGGCGATACGTGGAACTTGAACACCACCGCGCTGAAGTTGCTGCCGATGGTGGACACGCTGTAGCCATTGAACAGCAGCCATGCCACTGCGCAACCGAGCAGGCCGCCGAGGAGGGCCAGCAGCATCGTCTCCAGCATCACCGCCGTCACCACCGGCAGGCCGCGGAAGCCGATCGCGCGCATGGTGGCGATCTCGCGCGCGCGCGTGGCCACTGCTGCATACATGGTGTTGAGCGCACCGAACACCGCACCCACCGCCATGATGGTGCCGATCACCTTGCCGAGGATGTCGATCAGCTTGGTCAGGCCACCGCCCTGCTTGCTGTAGTAGACGCGGGTGGTTTCCACGTCCAGTTTCAGGCGCGGGTCGGCAGCGACGGCGGCCTTGAACTGCTCGAAGCCGGGCTTGCCATCGGTGCGCACGCTGATCGACTGCCACGCACTGCGCTGGTAGGTGGTGGCCAGCGTGTCGGCGTCGGTCCACAGTTCCGAATCATGCGCGTCGCCGGTGGCGAATACGCCCACAACGGTCCAGGTCTGGTTGCCCAGGGTCAACGTCTTGCCCACCTCCATATCGCGGAACTGGCCCTTGGCGCCCTGGCCGACCACGATCTCGCGCAGACCGGTGGCGAACTTGCGGCCTTCGACGATCTTGACCTTGTCATGCACCGCCCACGCCTGCGGGCCGACGCCGCGGAACTGCGCATTGACGTCGGTACCATCGGACTTTGACACCAGGTTGACCACCTGCGACAGCTCCGGTGACAGCAACGGCCGGCCTTCGGCATCGCGGCTGATGCCGGGCAGGGTGGACAGCGTGGGTACCTGCTCGCGGGTGATGACCGAGTTGGTTTCGGCCTGCGAGCCGCCACGCAGCACGATGGCAGTGGTGTCATCGCCGGTGTTGTTGAGGGTGGCCTGGAAGCCTTCGCCCATCGCCAGCATCGCCACCAGCACGCCGACCACGCCAGCGATGCCGACCACGATCACCGAGGACGCACCCCAGCGCTGCGGCAGGCTGGCCACGCCGATGCGGGTGGCGGCCAGTGCCAGTCGCCCACCGCGGGTCAGCAGCAGCCACAGGGCCACCAGCACGGCCACGGCCAGCACGCCGATCCACGGCAGGCTGATCCACAGCACCAGGCCGATCACCAGCAGCAGCACCGTCACGCCGTTGCCCAGCCACTTCTTGAGTTTGCTCTTGAACATGTCTGCGTTCTCCTCAGCGGCCGGCCAGTGCGTCGACGATCTTCAGGCGCTTGGCACGCAGCGCCGGCAACAGGCCGACGATGATGCCGATCACCACGATCAGGCCCAGCCCCATCAGCCAGGTCGGCGTTGGCACGTGCGGCGGCAGCATGCCCATGCTTTTCGGGCCAATCGCCGGCAGGATCAGCGCGGCCAGGCCCATGCCGATCAGGCCGCCCAGGCCGATCAGCAGCACCGACTCCACCATCACCAGGGTGAGCACGGTGCTGTCCTTGAAGCCCAGTGTCTTCAGCGTGGCCAGTTCGGGTACGCGCTCGCGCACGGCCTGCGCCATGGTGTTGCCGGTCAACAGCAGCAGGGTGAAGAACACCGCGCCCATGATCGAGGTGACGATCATGCCGATGTCCGCAAACTGCTTGACGAAGGCCTGCTGGAACGCCGATTCGGTCTGGGTCTTGGTCTCGTGGTCGGAGTTGGCCGAGATCGCATCGATCGCCTGCGCCACCCGCGAGGACTGGTCCGGGTTGTCCAGCGTCACCGTGTACCAGCTCACCTGGTTCTTGATGTAGTCGTTGGATTCATCGAAGTACTTCCAGTTCATCATCAGCTGGCGTTCTTCGTTGGCGGCCAGCGCACGGTCCTTGGAGCGGTAGATGCCCTTCAGTTCCAGCGGCCAGTCGTTGCTGCCGCCACGCGGGAAGATCGTTGCCTGCAGCGGGATGGTGTCGCCGATCTTCCAGCCGAACTGCTTGGCCAGGGTCTCGCCGACGATGGCGCCGGTGCGGGTCTGCTTCCAGTCCTCCAGCTGTGCCGGATCGATCTGCAGCTCGCGGTAGACATCGAAGTAGTTGGGTGACACCGAGAAGTTCGGGAAGAAGTTCTTCGGGTCCTGGTAGATGCCGCCGAACCACATGCCGTAGGCCACGTCACGCACGCCGGCTACCTGCCGCACCTGGGCTTCCAGGCGGATCGGCAGCGACTGGGTGATCGACAGCCGCGAGGCGACCACCAGCCGGTTGGCGCCTTCCACGCTGCCGCCGGAGGTGAATGCCACGCGTACCGAATCGAGCATGCCGAACAGCAGGAACGCGGCCACCACCGAAAGCAGGGTCAGCAATGTACGGGTGCGGCTGCGGAACAGCTGCGCCCACACCAACGAGAAGTATTTCATCGCCGTGGCCTCCGTCAGTGGGCCAGCGGCGCGTCGGCCAGCTCGCCCTTGTCCAGGTGCACCGTGTGCGTGGCGTACTCGGCGGCCTTCGGGTCATGGGTGACCATGATGATGGTCTTGCCATGCTCGCGGTTGAGCTGCTGCAGCAGGCCGAGGATCTCCTCGGCGGACTGGCGGTCGAGGTCGCCGGTGGGCTCGTCGCAGATCAGGAAGGTCGGGTCGGAGACGATCGCCCGCGCGATCGCCACGCGCTGCTGCTGGCCGCCGGACAGCTCATTCGGTCGGTGGTTGCGGCGGTCGGCCAGGCCGACCAGGGTCAGCGCGATCTCGGCATTGCGGCGGCGCTGCGCGGCATTGAGATGGGTCAGCAGCAGCGGCAGCTCCACGTTCTTCTGCGCGGTCAGCATCGGCATCAGGTTGTAGAACTGGAACACGAAGCCGACGTGGTGGCTGCGCCAGGTCGACAGCTGGCCGCCGCTCATCTGGTCGATGCGCTCGCCTTCGATGCTGATCTCGCCGCCGCTGGGGTTGTCCAGGCCGCCGATCAGGTTGAGCAGGGTGGTCTTGCCTGAGCCGGACGGACCCATCAGTGCGACGAAGTCGCCGCTGGCGATGTCCAGGTCGATGCCGTGCAGCACCTGCACCTTTTCGGGGCCACGCTGGTAGGTCTTGGTGATGTTGCGCAGTGAAACCAGGGTCGACATGGGTGGTTCTCCACGGAAGGCGGGAAACGGGGAAGCGCCACGGCGGGGGCCGCAGGCGTGCGTCGAGCGGTGCTGCCGGCGGCGCCCGTGGGCGCCAGGCCGTTACTGCGCTTGTTTCTGTTGCACCTTGGCGCCATCGCGCAGGGTGTCGGGCGGGTTCACCACCACCGACTCACCCGCGCTGACGCCCTTGAGGATCTGGCGGTCCTTGCCCATCGCCTGGCCGGCCTCGACCGTGCGCTGCTGCACGCGGTTCTGGTCGCCCAGCACGAAGGCCACCGAGGCGCCCTCGCGCTGGACCACGGCGCCCGCCGGCACGCGCACGCCCTGCGGTTTGGCCGCCGCCTGCGGCTGCGCCTGCTCCAGGAAGCTGACCCGCACGCCCATCTCCGGCACGATGCGCGGGTCCTTCACCTTCAGTGCCACGCGCACCTTCACCGTGGCCTTGCCGCGGTCGGCGGTGGGGATGATGGCGATCACCTCGCCGGGAATTTTCCACTCCGGATAGGCGTTGAGCGTGGCTTCCACCGGCATCTTCGGCTGCACGCGGCCGATGAAGGCTTCGCCCACCTCGACTTCGATCTCCAGCGAGTCCATGTCGACGATGGTGCCGATGCCGGTGCGGGTGAAGCCGCCGCCGGCCGACAGCGGCGAGACGATTTCGCCGGGCTGCGCGGCCTTGGCGGTGACCACGCCGGAGAACGGCGCACGCACGATGTTGTTGTCGACGCCCAGGTCGGCGATGGCCAGCTGGTCGTTGGCAACCTTGACGTTGCGCTGCGCGGTATCCAGCTGGGCACGCAGGCTGTCGCGCTGGGCCACGGCCTGGTCGTACTGCGAGCGCGACACCAGCTGCTGGCCGACCAGCGCCTTCAGGCGGCTGGCTTCGGCGGCGGCCTGCTTCTGCTGTGCCTCCAGACCGGCCACCTGGCTGCGTGCGGCCTGCAGCTGCGAGGCATACAGGCTGCGCTGCGCGTCGGCATCGATCGGGTCCAGCGTGGCCATGATCTGGCCCTGCTCCACGCGCATGCCTTCCTCGATCATCACCTCGCGCACCTTGCCAGTGATCTTGGCCGAGACCGTGGCCATGCGCCGGGCGACCACATAGCCGCTGGCATCGAGCACCGAACTGCTGGCGCTGCCCTGCTGGATGGCCACGGCAGGTGCGGTTTCCACCTCCACCGCCGGCGCACGGCCGAACAGGAAGGTGACGGCGGCGGCGACCAGCAGCACGACCACGATGATCGCGATCCACAGCCAGCGGCGGCCACCGCCATTGCTACCGCCACCGGAGGCGGGCGGCGGCGATTTGCGGTCGATACGGAGTTCCTTCAACAGCTCGGCAGAAGCGTTCATTCGTTCCATCACAGGCGTTCGGGCGGGTGTGGCCGGAAGAGCGGACGGCGGCGGTTCCGGCGGTGGAGCGTGCGGCACAGCATGAAGGCAGGCACAGCGATGACGGCAGTGACAGCTGTCACCCGATGACACTGACGGCGGCAACTGCGAAACGTGACCACGGCGGCACAGGATGGCAACGTCCCCGCTACCGGTACCGCCCATGGATCCGATCGCCCCGTCGCTGGCCCGCCTGCAGCAGGTGCAGGTGCGCTACCGCGACCATACCGCCCTGCAGGGCATCGACCTGCAGGTTCGCGCTGGCCAGGTGCTCGCATTGCTGGGCCGCAACGGTGCCGGCAAGAGTACCGCGATCAGCGTGCTGTTGGGCCTGCGCCGCGCCGACGCCGGCCAGGTCGAGCTGCTTGGCGGTGACCCGCAGCAGCGCGCCAGCCGTATCGGCCTGGGCGTGATGCTGCAGAGCACCAGCCTGCCGCCGATGCTGCAGGTGGACGAACTGGTGGCGCAGGCCAGCGCCTGCTATCCCGACCCGATGCCGTTGCAGGAGGTGCTGCAGCGCGCCGGCCTGCAGGCGCTTGCAGGCCGCCGCTATGGCCAGCTCTCCGGCGGCCAGCAGCGCGCCGTGCAGTTCGCCATCGCGCTGTGTGGGCGGCCACGCGTACTGTTCCTGGATGAGCCCACCACCGGCCTGGATATCCAGGCGCGGCAGGCGATGTGGCAGGCAATCCGGCAGTTGGTGGCCGAAGGCTGCGGCGTGCTGCTGACCACCCATTATCTGGAGGAGGCCGAAGCGCTGGCGCAGCAGGTGGTGGTGCTGGAGCAGGGCCGGGTGCTGGCCGATGCGCCCTTGAGCGAGCTGCGCCTGGCCGACCGGCCACGCCGCATCCGCTGCCGTAGTGGATTGCCCATTGAGGACGTACAGCAGTGGCCGGGCGTGCAGGAGGTGCGGCGCGACGGCGAGCACCTGCAGCTGCTGGCGAGCCCGGCCGAGCCGGTAGTGGCGCGCCTGCTGGCCGCCGATGCGCAGCTGCGCGAACTGGAAGTACAGGGCGCGGCGCTGGCCGACGCCTTCCTCGACATGACCCGGGAGGCCGCATGAACACGATGACCCGTACCGGCACCACACCCGCGCCGCCATCTGCATGGCGCCAGGCACTGCGCCCGTACCGCGCCGAGCTGATGGCTGAACTGCGCCGCGCCTGGCGCACGCCGGCGTTCGCGGTGCCCTCGCTGCTGTTCCCGGTGCTGTTCTACCTGCTGTTCGGCGTGCTGCTCGGACGTGGTCACGCGCCGCTGTACCTGCTGGCCACCTACTGCGTGTTCGGTGCGATGGCCCCGGCCCTGTTCGGCTTCGGCGTGCAGCTGGCGCTGGACCGAGAAGGCGGCCTGCTGACCCTCAAGCGCGCGCTGCCGATGCCGGCGGCGGCACCGCTGCTGGCGCGGCTGGCGATGGCGGTGATGTTCGCGCTGCTGGTGGCGTTGCTGCTGATCGGCGTGGCGCATGTGCTCGGTGGTGTGCAGCTGCACGCCCTGCAGGTGCTGCAGCTGCTGGCGGTGGCGGGCCTGGCGGCGCTGCCGCTGGGGGCGATCGGCCTGCTGATCGGCAGCCATGTCAGTGCCAGCGCGGCACCGGCGATGGTCAACCTGGTCTACCTGCCGCTGGCCCTGCTGTCGGGCCTGTGGCTGCCGCTGTCGGCGCTGCCCACGCTGTTCTCGACGATGGCCCCACTGTGGCCGACCTGGCATCTGGCGCAGCTGGCGCTGCCGGTGGTCGGGCTGCCGTCGGTGGGCAGCGTGGCCGGCCACCTGCTGGTGCTGCTGGCGGTCACGGTGGTCGCGCTGCTGCTGGCGCGCCGTCGCCTGCGCCGGATCGGCTGAACTGGCATGATCGGCAGCGATCGTCCCCGCCTGGATTCTCCCGTGTCGTCGAGCTGGCTTGCGTCCCTGCTGCGCCCCGCACCGGATTCGGCGGTGGCCGAGCTGCTGCGACGTGGCAAATCGCCCTGGAGCGGTGCGATCCACCTGCTGTGGTCGGTATGGATCTTCCTCACCCCGGTGCTGGGGAACGGCTTCACCCTGCGCTGGCTGTTGCTGACCCTGGTCAGCTATCCGCTGTTCCTGCTGCTCTACGCCAAGGTGATGCTGGCGCCACGGCACCATGCATGGCGCTACGCGCTGGGCATGATCGTGATGGCCCTGGTACTGCTGCCGTGGTATCCCTCGGGACTGAGCTATTTCGTGTTCGGCTGCGTGATGATCCGCATGAGCAGCCGCGGCGGCTGGTGGCAGTACCTGCTGCAGCTCACCGGGCTGAACCTTCTGTTCTGCAGCACCGCGCTGTACTTCGGATATCCGTGGCAGGCCATGGTGTGGATGCCGGCGGTCTCGTTCATCGTCGGGCTGGTGGTGAACGTGGAGGCCCTGAGCCATCAACGGGACGTCGCCCTGCAGCTGTCCCAGGACGAGGTGCGGCGGCTGGCGACCACCGCCGAGCGCGAGCGTATCGGCCGCGACCTGCACGACCTGCTGGGCCATACCCTGTCGCTGATCACGCTGAAGCTGGAACTGGCGCGCAAGCTGCACGACCGCGGTGATGCACGCGCGCGGCAGGAGATCGGCGAGGCCGAGGACATTGCCCGCGAAGCGCTGGCACAGGTGCGCAGTGCGGTGACCGGCATCCGCGCCAGCGATCTTGCTGGCGAGCTGGCATCGGCGCGCCTGCTGCTGGAATGCCAGCAGGTACATCTGCAGTACACGACGCCACCTGCGATGCCGGTGGACGTGGAACGTGGCCTGGCGCTGGTGCTGCGCGAGGCGGCAACCAACATCGTGCGCCATGCGCAGGCGACCCGGGTACAGGTGGATTTCATGCTTGAGGAACGACAGTTGGCGATGCAGATACGCGATGACGGCCGTGGCGGCGTGCAGGCCGAGGGCAATGGACTTTGCGGCATGCGTGAGCGGGCCGCAGCACTGGGTGGCCAGTTGACGCTGCAGTCGCCGCGCGGGGCGGGCACCGTGCTGACGGTGCGCGTGCCGTTGATGGCCGCGACTACGCCGCTGTCGCCTACGTCGTTGGCGCAGGACGGTGCCGCATGATCCGCATCCTGCTGGCCGAAGACCAGGCGATGGTGCGCGGTGCGTTGTCGGCGCTGCTCGGCCTGGAGCCGGACATCGAAGTGCTGGGCAGCGCCGCCGATGGCGAAACCGCGTGGCGGATGCTGCAGCAGCTGCAGCCGGACATCCTGGTCACCGACATCGAGATGCCGGGCCTGAGCGGACTGGAACTGGCGCAGCGCATCGCCCGCCAGGAACTGCCGATCAAGGTGGTGATCGTGACCACCTTCGCCCGTGCCGGCTTCCTGCGTCGCGCGCTGGAGGCGGGGGTGCTGGGCTACCTGCTGAAGGACGCACCGGCCGAGAACCTGGCCGATGCCCTGCGCAAGGTGAAGCAGGGCATCCGCGCGATCGACCCGCAGCTGGCACTGGATGCGTGGTCGCAGGCCGACCCGCTGACCGACCGTGAGCGCCGCGTGCTGCGGCTGGCGGGCGAGGGCCGCACCGCCAGTGAGATCGCCGAGCAGCTGGGGTTGTCGCACGGTACGGTGCGCAACTACCTGTCCGAGTGCATCGGCAAGCTGGGCGTGGCCAATCGGATCGAGGCGTACCGGCTGGCGCGGCAGAAGGGGTGGTTGTAGCAGCGCCCTGCCTTTCCCGGTGATGTCATTTCCGCGACCGCGGGGGGTGTCACTTTCTTTGCGCGCAAAGAAAGTAACCAAAGAAACGCTCCGCCGGCCGCGAGCCGGCGTGCTGCGCACGCCGGTGCCCTGCGCTCCTCGGTCCGTCGAGGGACGGCGCGGGAACTCGCTGCGCTCAGACACCCGCACCTCTTCGCCCTCGCCGGACCTGCGGTGCTCGGCTCGCTCAAGGCGGACTTGAAGGGCAAGATCAACAGCTAGAGCATCCACGCATGGCGTGGATCTACTGGGTGCAGCTGTGGCATTTGACCTTGGGTCCGCCTTGAGCGAGCCGAGCATCGCAGGGGAATCAGGGGCGAAGAGGCGCCGGTGTTTGAGCGCAGCGAGTTCGGCGCCGTCCCCTGATTCACCGAGAAGCACAGGGCACCGGTGCGCAGCACCGGCTCGCGCTCTGGCGGCGCGTTTCTTTTGGTTACTTTTCTTTTCGCGCGAAAAGAAAAGTGACACCCCCCGCGGTCGCGGAAACAATCCGCCGGGAACGCCCGGCGAACCCGATCAATCCTTCCCGCGCGCCATCGCCTGGAACACGCCATCCCGCCGCACCCACAGGTGGAACAGCGCCGCACCCACATGCATCAGCACCGTGGCGAACAACACATATGCCAGCAGGCTGTGCGCATTGCGCAACGCGGCATACAGCGCCGGGGTGTGCGGCACGATCGGCGGCAGGTGCAGGCCGCCCCACAGCACGATCGGGTAACCGCCGGCCGACAGCATCGCCCAGCCGATCAGCGGCATCGCCAGCATCAGCGCGTACAGCATCCAGTGCGAGGCCTTGGCCGCCATCACCTGCCACACCGGAAGATCCGCCGGCAGCGGTGGCGGGCGATGGCGCAGCCGGTTGTACAGGCGCAGCAGCACCAGTACGCCGATCGCGATGCCCAACGGGCGATGCAGATCGATCAGCATCGGCCGCAGGTGCAGCGAGGCGACCATGGTCACGCCGATGAACAGCATGGCGATGATCATCAGTGCCATGGACCAGTGCAGCACCCGCGCCAGCAGGTTGAAGTGGCCGTTGCCGGTGCTCATCGTGCGGCCTCCTTCGGTTGCTCGACGTTGCCGGTGGCGCGCTCGCGTTCGCGGCGGTTGAAGGATTGCGAATACACCGCCGAGCGGGCCGCCAGGATCGGATCGTCACTGCCACGCACGCCACTGGGCAGGATCAGCGGATCGAAGTTGATCTGGCCGCACGCGCCTTGTTCCTGCGACTGCATGCGGTCCAGGCTGAGTACGCCGGCCACCACCTGATCACGCGATTCGGGCCACGGTACCGACGGATCATCGATGGCATCGCCAGGCTCGGCGGTGGTCACGACCAGGTTCCAGCGCACCGGGCCGCTGGCCAGGCGCTGCTGCAGTTCCTGGCTGAGGAAATCGACGCTGGCCTGCTTGCGGGTTTCCGCATCCATCTCGACCACCGGCGCCTGCGGTTGCCAGCGCCAGCGCACCGCGCGCTTCTGGCCCTGCGCGTTGGTGAACCAGAAGCTGTTGACGCTGTTGAAAGTGGTGTCGGCCCAGCTGCTGGTCCACGGCGCCGTCTTGGCCCACTGCTGGAAAGCCTGCGCACTGGGGTACCTGGCCAGTACGGCGGCCATCTTCTGCGGGTCGGGCTTGCCGGTGGCCGGGTCGGGGATGGCGGCGCGCGTCTGCTCGTAGAACGCCTCGGCGTTGGGCACGGCGAAGAACGGGAAGCTGTTCATCGCCATGCGCCATTCCTGGCCATCATCGCTGACCATCTGCACCGCGAGGCTGCGTACGCGTGCGGTGTTGTCGGCGCCGTAGGGATCGCCGCCGCCGATCGACAGGCGGCCCATCACCGGTACGCGTGACTGCGAGAACACGCGGGCGCTGGACAGGGTAGGGGCCTGCGCACTGGGTTCGAACCAACCGCTTACGCAGATGCCCTTGCTGTGCGCACGACGGAACCCGGGATGGGCGGGGCCGGTAGCTTCGATGGTGTCGGTGAAGCGCTGCGCGGTCAGGCGGTCGCCAATCCAGCCGGCCAGCCAGGCGAAGGCCAGCGCCACCGCACCCAGAATGAGTGCGATCAGTGCGATCCAGGGCAGCGGCGAATGCCTGCGCGGTGCGCCCGGCGTCTGGCCAGCGCGGGTGTAGCGGAAGAGCGACATGGTCGGAGTCCTGCCTTCACGGAGCGTGTGGGTGGTCGACCCACACATCCTCGCAGAACCCTTCCAGGCCCGGTATTCAATTTTTCGTCAAGTTTGCCGGGGACGGCGTGCCGACCAAGGTCGGCACCCACCCGATCAGCTGTAGCGCTGCTTCAGCATCGCCCACGCCGAACGCAGCGCCAGCGCTTCGCCACCGGCCGGACGGCCCGGGCGTTCGCCGTCGTTCCAGGCGTACACGTCCAGGTGCGCCCAGCGCTGGCCGTCTTTCAGGAAACGCTCCAGGTACAGCGCGGCGGTCACCGAGCCGGCCATGCGCGAACCGGCGTTGGCCAGGTCGGCGATGCCGCTGCTCAGGTAACGCAGGTAGGGGCGCCACAGCGGCATGCGCCAGACCGGGTCGCGTGTCGCGTCGCCGGCCTGCAGCCACTGCTGGGCCACGCTGTCGTCGTTGCTGAAGAGCGCCGGCAGGTCCGGGCCCAGCGCAATGCGCGCGGCGCCGGTGAGGGTGGCGAAGTCCAGCACCAGGTCCGGTTTCTGCTCGCTGGCGAAGGTCAGCGCATCGCACAGGATCACGCGGCCTTCGGCGTCAGTGTTGTCGATCTCCACGCTCAGGCCCTTGCGGGTGGCGATCACTTCGCCCGGGCGGAAGGCATCCGGTCCGATCGCGTTTTCCACTGCCGGCACCAGCAGGGTCAGCCGCACCGGCAGGCCGCGCGCCATCACCAGGCCGGCCAGGGCCAGCGCGTGTGCCGCACCGCCCATGTCCTTCTTCATGTTGCGCATGCCGTCGGCGGGCTTGATGTCCAGGCCGCCGGTATCGAAGCACACGCCCTTGCCGACCAGCACCAGCGCCGGATCGGTGTCCTTGCCCCAGCGCAGCACGACCAGGCGCGGTGCGCGGTGCGAGGCGCGGCCCACGGCGTGGATGGCCGGGAAGTTCTGCTTCAGCAGTTCATCGCCGGTGATCGCATCGACCTGCGCACCATGTGCATCGGCCAGCGCGCGCGCGGCATCTTCCAGCTGCTGCGGGCCCATGTCTTCGGTCGGGGTGTTGACCCAGTCACGCACGCGCAGGCTGGCGGCGATCAGGTCGGCCACTTCACCGGACGGTGCAGCCACCAGCTGAGCCGGGGCGCGGTTGCGCTTGCGGTAGCGGTCGAAGCGGTAGCTGCCCAGGCCCCAGCCCAGCTGCAGCAGCGCTTGTTCGGCGGCCGGCAGTTCGCTGGCCAGCTGCCACACGCTGCCCTCCGGCAGCGCGTGCGGGGCATGCGCATAGCTGTAGGCATCACCACGATCACCCACACCCATCACCGCACCGGCCAGGCCATCGGTGCCGGGCAGCAGGGCCACGCTGTGCGCGCCGGCGGTGAAACCCTGCGACGCCAGCCATGCCTGGGTGGCGGCCGGCTGGCCTGCCTTCCAGGACGCGAACTGCTCGCGGTCCAGCACGTACAGCGGCAGTGCTGCGGCGGTGTCGGCGGTGAAGCCTGTGATCTCGCTCATGCGTCAGATACTCCGGGGTGCGGCGGCATCGAGGTTGGCATCCAACCAGTCGGCCAAACCGGTGAGGGTGTCGAACTGCAGGTCCGGCTGCAGCTGCGGATGGGTCCAGGTGGCTGCTTCGCGGTTGATCCAGCACCCGCGCAGGCCGGCGGCGATCGCCCCGGCCACGTCCATTTCGGCATGGTCGCCGACGTGCAGTACCTGTGCCGGCGCCACACCCAGGCGGGTGCAGGCGGCATGGAAGATGCTCGCCTCCGGCTTGGCTGCGCCGTGTTCGCGCGCGCCCAGCTGGAAGGCGAAATGATGGGCCAGGCCGATTCGCTCCAGATCGGCATTGCCGTTGCTCAGCGCCGCCACCGGCACCCGCGCGGCAATCCGCGCCAGTGCGTCGATCGCATCGGGGTAGCACTCGACCTGGTTGCGCGCGGCGTAGAACACTTCATACGCCGGTTCCAGCAGCTCCAGGCTGGCACCGCTGGTGTGCAGCGCTTCGTGCAGGGTCAGCCGGCGCAGTGCGCTCAGGTCGTGATGGAGGTGCGGATGGGCGTGGTACAGGCGCTCGCGCAGTTCGCGCATCGCCGCCACCGGATACATTTCGGCGGTGGCGGGGCTGTGTTCACGCATCCACTCGTGCAGGACCAGGTCGATGCGGGCGCCGATCGGAGCGAACGGCCACAGCGTGTCGTCAAGGTCGAGGGTGATGGCTTGGACTGGGAAATTCACCCCGCCATTCTACCCCTGCCCGCACGGGCTTTCATTCCAGCAGCCGCGCCCAGCCCTGCATGCCGTCCAGCCGTGCCAGCACCAGCTTGATGCAGACCAGCAGCGGCACCGCCAGCAGCAGGCCGATCATGCCCCAGGCCCAGCCGAACACCATCAGCGCCAGGATCAGCACCAGCGGTGACAGCTTCATGCGCCGGCCCAGCACGATCGGGGTCACCATCTGCCCTTCCAGGGTGTGCAGGCCCAGATAGGCGGCGGCCGGCAGCAGGGCCTGCAGGGGGTCGCGGAACTCGACGAAGCCCATCAGCAGCATCAGCGCCACGCCGATCAGCGGACCGACATACGGGGCGAAATTCAGCAATGCAGCCACCGTGCCCCACAGCAGGGCTTCCTGCAGACCGATGCCGAACAGCATCAACACACCGGCGAACACCAGCCCGACCAGGGTGTTGATCACGCTGATGGTCAGCACGTAGCGAGAGACCTCGCGCTCGATCGACCGCAGGATGTCGCTGGTGAAGCGCTGCTGCTGGCGGTTCGGGAACAGGGCGATCGCTGCGCGTTGCAGGCTCTGCCCGTAGATCATGAAGAACAGGGTCAGCAGCACCACCGCCAGTACCGAAGCCGCCAGCCGCGGCGCGCGGGTCAGCATGCGGTACGGGTCGTCCAGCTGGGTGCGGATCACCTGCACCTTGTGGTTGCTGTCACCACCGGCCACGCGCGCGAAGTTCTCCGCCGCCTGGTTGGCCTGCTGCACCGGCTTGGTCAGGTCCTGCACCTGACGGGCGACCTTGCGCAGCTGCTGTGGGGCTTCCTGCGCCCATTCCATCGCCGGGCCGATCAGCTGCACGGCCAATGAACCGGTCACGCCCAGGCCCGCACCGAGGATCAACAGTGCGCCCAGCGCGCGCGGAATCCACAGCTTCTGCAGCAGGCGCAGGATCGGGTTGCCGACCAGCGCGAAGAACATCGCCAGCAGCACCGGCAGGATGATGTCCTGTGCGGCCCACAGCGTGTAGCCCACCGCCAGGGTCGCAAGCACCACCAGCGACATCGGCCCGCGCGGGCGCGACGGCGGTGGCAGCGCTGCCTCTGGCTCGTCGGGGCCGGCCGGTGGCGGGGACAGGAGGGACTCGCTCATCGACGCATCAACCGGAAAGGGGAGCGCATTATCCGCCGGCCGCGATCGGCGCGGCGGATTTCGTGGATCAACGTTCGGACAGCTCGGTGGCGGCCTCGGCCGGGCGCGGTTCGCGCAGTTCCGGTTCCGCGGCGGATTGCGCCGCTGGTGCCGGCCGAGCGGTGGATGCCGACGCGGTCGCCTGCACCTGCTCACTGGCTTCGTCGGCTTCTTCGGCCGCGTCGTCGGCGCTGGCTGCCGCCTGCGCCGCCATCGCCGTGGCGAACGCGGCCTGCGCGCTGGCGAACAGGTTCGAGACCGAACCCACCATCTGCAGCCAGCGGGCACCGTTGACCTTGCCGGGTACTTCCAGCTTGCCGGCAATGAAGCCACCGGCCAGACCGACCACCACGATGCGCAGCGGTGACCAGCCCTGTCGCCAGACCTGGCTGAGCGTGGACCAGTGGTCCTGGGTTTCAACCAGGCGCACGGTCACCACCTGTTCGCAGCGTTTCACCCGCCGTTGCAGCGCACCGAACTTCATGGCTTGCCCTCCGGCAGCTGCACATCGGCATCGGGATCGTCTTCGCTGGGCTCGTCGAACAGGCCCAGGCGTGACAGCTGGCGCCGGGTGGCGTGCATGCCGGTGTGGTGGAAGAAGTAGGACACCCGCCAGATCGCGTAACCGGTGACGGCCAGGCTGAGCAACGAGGTGATCAGCAGGGCCTGCAGCCAGCTCAGGCCCCAGCTCTGCAGCAGGGCGATGAGGGTGGCGGCCATCAGCAGCCAGGCAGAGGCACCGAACACGATCGCCACGCCGGCCCAGGCCAGCGCACGGCCGAACGCGCTGCGTGCCAGTGCGAAGTCGGCCGAGGCCAACCGGCGCAGCGAACGCAGCGAATGCTTGGCCGAATCGGCAGCGGCACGACCGGCCGCGCCGACCTGGCGGATGCTCTCATCCAGCGGCGGGGTGGCCGCCGGATCAGGGGCTTGCGCGTTGTCTTCGCTCACGCCGCGGCTTACTTGTCGCTGCTGCCGCGGGCCAGCTTGGCGATGATCCAGCCGGCAGCGAAGGCGACGCCGAACGAGGCCAGCGGACGCTCACGGATCAGCTCGGCGGCGCTGTCGATCAGGTCCTTGCCCTTGTCCATCAGGGCGTCGACCTGTTCCTTGGCAGCGGCACCACCGAACTCGGCGGCGGCCAGGCCGGACAGCGCGCTGTCGGACAGTTCGGCCTTGACGTTGGCCTTGCCGATGCGCAGTTCGTCGGTCGCGGCACCGGTTGCGCCCTTGATCGCACCGCCGGCGGCCGTGGCGGCCTGCTTCAGGTGGGAACCGGCTTCACCCAGGTGTTCCTTCAGGTTCTCGGTATTGGTGGGGCTCATCGAATCACTCCTGTTGCGATGGGGGAACGGGTGTCGGCGGTGCCGACCTGGACTGACAGCAATAGCATTGCCGGGGTATAGGGGGTGTTACGGCTGGGCGATCAGCGCATCACGAGCTGGCCCTGCTGCTGGCCATTGTTGCGCAGTACGCGCACGACCAGCGTTGGCGGGCGCTGCTGGAAATTGGCGCGCCAGCTGGCGAGGTCGGCGAATTCACCCACCGTTGCATCGGTGATGATGTCGCCCTGCTGCAGGCCGTTGGTGGCGGCGCGGCTGCCGCGCTTGACCTCGCTGACCAGTACGCCACCAACGCCCGATTGGCGCAGCGACTCCGGCAGGTCGACGAAGGTGGCGCCGCCCAGGCGCGGATCCAGGCTGTCGCCGGTGACTGCGCGGGCCTGTTCCTTCAGCGTTGCCTTGATCTGCAGCGGCTTGCCTTCGCGGCGCACGTCCAGCGTCAGCGGGCTGCCGACCGCGGCCAGGCCTTCCACGTTGTGCAGGGCTTCAGCGCTGTCCACGCGTTGGCCGTTGGCCGAGACCACCACATCGCCCGGCTTCAGCCCGGCTGCGGCAGCGGCCGAACCGGCCAGTACCCGGGTGATCAGCGCACCACGGGTTTCACCCAGGCCCAGCCCCTGCGCGATCTGTGCGGTCAGGTTCTGGCTCTCCACGCCCAGCGTGCCACGCACCACCACACCGTGCTTGACCAGCTGGTCGACCACGCTGCGCGCCAGGTTGGACGGAATCGCCAGGCCCAGGCCGATGTTGCCGGCCATGCTGCCCTGTGGGTTGAAGCTGGCGGTGTTGATGCCGACCAGCTGGCCCTGCAGGTCGACCAGAGCGCCACCGGAATTGCCCGGGTTGATCGACGCATCGGTCTGGATGAAGTTCTGGTAGCCCAGCCCTCGGATGCCGCTGCGGCCCACCGCCGAGACGATGCCCGAGGTGACCGTCTGGCTGAAGCCGAACGGGTTGCCGATCGCCACCACGAAGTCGCCCACCCGCAGCTGGTCGCTGTTGCCGAGCTTGATGTCGGTCAGGTTCTGCGCCGGGATGCGGATCAGTGCGATGTCGGTATCGCGGTCCGAACCGAGGAACTCCGCCTTGACCGTGCGCCCGTCGGCCAGTGTCACCTGCACGTCATCGGCGTTGTCGATGACATGGTGGTTGGTCAGTACCAGGCCTTCCTTGGCGTCGATGATCACGCCGGAGCCGAGCGATTCGTTGATGCGTTCCTGCGGAATGTCCGGGAACAGGCGGCGGAAGAACGGGTCATTGAAGAAGGGGTTGCGCACGCGCACCACCTGCTTGGTGTTGACGCTGACCACCGCCGGCATCGCCTTTTCCAGCATCGGTGCCAGCGACGGCACCGCCTGCCCGGCTACCGAGGCCGGCAGTGCGGCGCTGGTCGGCAAGACCGCTGGCAGCGGTGCGGCATCGGCCCGGTTGTCCAGGTGCGCATTGATGCCGGTGGCAACGAAGCCACCGAAGGCGGCGGCGATTGCGAGCGTGAGCAGGGTGGGAAGCGGTCGCATGGGAGTCGGTTCGCTGGCGTGGGTGGGGGCGGTTCGGCCCTACGGTAAAACAAGCTGAATGAGTGTGTCGCGATCTGGATAAATGCGCCATGAAAACCGGGCGCCCGGAGCGCCGACCGCGCGCGCCGCGAATGAGCCGTTGGCGACAGCGCGATCCGTGCGCCACGCAACGTGGATACGCGCCCGGGCGTGGCGCGATACAGGCCGATACTTGCGCAGTTCTGCGCATCCCGGTGCCGCGATGCGCCATATCGCACGCCTTCGGCTGCAATTGAGCGGGCGCATGCGCCGAACGCTTCCGCCCGCCGTGACCTTGCGGCGCAGCACTGAAAAGAAGGGGTTTCGTGCACGACGGCAGCGTTGATGAGGGTGGTGGGCTACACCATTGCCGTCGCATCAGATGCGATTGCGGGCGCATGCCCCGTTCCACGATCGTCAATGTCGGTATAGCATCGCCCCGTTTTGATACTTAAGGCCCCCAGGAGGGCAACATGAGCAACGGTAATGGTGTGTCGGTCGTGACCGACGCCGTCGAGAACGTGAAAGAAACCGCCACCAACGTCGGCGAGACCATCGCCCACGCCGCCGAAGACGCCGTGAAGTCGGTCAAGAAGACCGTCAAGCGCGCCACCAAGGCTGCCGGTACCCGCGTTGCCAAGGCCAAGAAGGCTGTGGCCAAGGTTGAGAAGACCGTTGCCAAGAAGGCCGAGAAGGCTGCCAAGTCGGTCGGCAAGACCGTTGCCAACGCCAAGAAGAAGCTGGAAGCCGCCAAGAAGAACGCCAAGGCCGAAGCCGCTGCCCTGAAGAAGGAAGTGGCCAAGAAGAAGGCGGCTGCAGGCAAGGCCGTGACCAAGAAGGCCGCTGCTGCCAAGAAGACCACCAAGGCCGCCACCAAGGCTGCCGGCAAGAAGGTCGCCACCGTGAAGAAGGCCGCCACCAAGAAGGCCGGCGTCGCCAAGAAGACCGTTGCCAAGAAGACCGCGGCCGCCAAGAAGGTTGTCGGCAAGAAGGTCGCTACCGCCAAGAAGGCCGTGGCCAAGAAGACCGTCGCCGCCAAGAAGGTCGCTGGCAAGAAGGCCGTGGCTGCCAAGAAGGTTGTCGGCAAGAAGGTTGCCGCTACCAAGAAGGTCGCCACCAAGAAGACCGCGGCCGCCAAGAAGGTTGTCGGCAAGAAGGCTGCTGTCGCCAAGAAGGCCGTCGGCAAGAAGACCGCTGCTGCCAAGAAGGTTGTCGGCAAGAAGACCGCCGTTGCCAAGAAGGCGGTGGGCAAGAAGGTTGCCGCCACCCGCAAGACGGTCGCCAAGAAGGCTGCGCCGCTGAAGAAGGTCGCCGCCAAGAAGGCTCCGGCCAAGAAGGCCGTGCGCAAGGTCGCCAAGCGCAAGTAATGGCGCCGTGACCGAAGGCCCTGCCACCCAACGGGTGGTGGGGCCTTTCGCGTTTCTGGGACACCCCATGGGGCAAGATGCAGGTTCTTCCCGCCGGAGCCCCGGGCATGCGTGGTATCGACTTCAGTTCCTGGCAGGGCGTGCTGTCCACGTTGGCTGGCCTGGTCCTGATCACCCTGCTGGGCGTGGGCATCCGCCTGCTGGTGATGCAGACCCTGCAGCAGCGCCGCGAGCGCGAGAACCGGCAGATCAATGAGCGGCTGCGCACGCTGATGGCGGCCTACAAGACCCTGGGCGGTTCCTTCACTGGCGAACTGGGCGTGGATCCCAGCCATCGCCGCGACCTGCGCCAGCGCGAAGATGCCGAAGGCATCGCCGAACCCCGCTCGGATCGCGCGCGCCGCATCCGCGATGCCGTCGAGGCCGCGTTGTCGGACATCCTGTTGCTGGGCACCGACGAACAGGTGCGGTTGGCCGCGCGCGCGGCCAACGAACTGGCACAGGGGCGGCCGGTGCACACCCACGAACTGGTGGTCTCGCTGCGCGACTTCGTGCGCGAAGCGCTGGATCTGGCGCCGATTCCGACCGACCTGCAGATACCGCCGCAGGGACCAACCCGACCCGCTGCCAGTGGTGGCGGCAAGGGCCGCAACGACGGCGATGCCAAGGGCGGTCGTGCGGGTGGTGGTGGCGGTGGCGGAATGGGGGCCGGCATGGGCGGTGTGGGCCTCGGCGCCGGCGCCGCTCTGGGCGCCGGCCATGCGTCTGCCAGCGATGACACGGACGCGCGCTGAGCACGTCCGCCGGATTCAGCGCGTCAGCTCGTAGAGCGGTACGAACCCACCGTAGATCATCCGCGCGCCGTCGAACGGCATCGGATTCTTCGCCGGATCAAACCGCGGGTCTTCCATCATCTTCTTCATGCCGGCGTCGCGGGTCGGCTTGTCCGGCCATTCGATCCAGGAAAACACCACCGTCTCATCCGGCGTGGCTTTCACCGCGCCGAAGAAGTCGGTGGTCTTGCCGTGCGGTACGTCGTCACCCCAGCATTCGACCACACGCAGCGCGCCGTACTCGATGAAAACGGGATCGCCTGTGCGTGCATGGGCGAGGAACTTCTCCTTGTTGGCGGTGGGCACCGCCAGGACGAAACCATCGATGTAGCTCATTGCCTGCCTCCGGATGGACCGTGCCGCATGCACGGCCTTCAAGTACCCGACGAACCAGGGCGCCATGGATCGACAATTCAGCAGCGCACGTTCGTTGTAGCCCATGAAATGCACGCGCGCCGCGCGCGTATGCCAGACGCAGCCTGAATCAAGCCAAAAAATTCAGCAATGCGAAGACCGCTGTTTTCAGGGAGCGTTGTGGCGAATAACGGAGAATTTACATTCCCGATGCGATGGCGCCCTGGCGCTGCTGCACACCATAAGAAAGTAAAGGTGTACCCCCATGAAGAATTCGCTGATTGCTCTGGCCCTGGCCGCTGCCCTGCCGTTCACCGCCTCGGCTGCTGAGAACCTGTCGTACAACTACGCCGAAGCTGACTACGCCAAGACCGACATCGACGCGTTCAAGGCCGACGGCTGGGGCGTGAAGGGTTCCTACGGCTTCCTGCCGAACTTCCACGCCTTCGGTGAGTACAGCCGCCAGGAAATCGACCACACCAACATCAAGCTGGACCAGTGGAAGATCGGCGCCGGCTACAACGTTGAAATCGCTCCGACCACCGACTTCGTTGCCCGCGTTGCCTACCAGAAGCGCGACCAGAAGCACGGCCTGGACTTCAACGGCTACAGCGCTGAAGCCGGTATCCGCACCGCCTTCGGTGCCCACGCCGAAGTCTACGGCATGGTCGGCTACGAAGACTTCTCGAAGAAGCACGGCATCAATCCGGAAGGCCAGTGGTACGGTCGCCTGGGCGGTCAGGTCAAGCTGAACCAGAACTGGGGCCTGAACGGCGAGCTGAAGATGAACCGCGACGGCGACAAGGAATACACCGTCGGCCCGCGCTTCAGCTGGTAATTGCTTCCTCGGCGCGCCTGCGCGCTGAAGATGCCTCGACAGGCCCGGCTTCTGCCGGGCCTGTTGCGTTGTGGGGAAACGAAACCGCGCCTGACCACACGCCCCGGTCGTGCTCTGTTGCAATAAATTGGATTCCGCTGACCGCAGCACCGACCTACGGTGGGTACTTCGTATTGCCGGATCTGTGTGATGCCGCCTGCCGTTCCCGCTCTGTGTCTCGACCGGCCCTGCCGCCTGGCCATGCTGGCGCCGCATCCAGTACTTCGGCTGGGGGTGGAAGTCGTACTGCGCCGGCACGCTGGCGTGCAGGTCTGTGCCAGCTTCACCTGTGAGCGCGAACTGTTCGACCTGCTGCAGCGCCAGCCCGGCGACATCGACCTGTTGCTGGTCGATCTGCTGGCACCGCATGGGCCCGGGGAAGGCTTGTCCCTGCTTCGCCTGCTGTCACGGCGCTGGCCGCTGCTGCCGGTGCTGGTGCTGTCCGCACACTGCAATGCCAGCACGGTGACCCTGGCGATGCAGGCTGGCGCGCGCGGCTTCCTGTCCAAGGAGACTTCGCCGGACATGCTGCGACGCGCGGTCGATGTGTTGGTCCGTGGCGGACGCTTCGTACCGCCGGAACTTCGCACGGCGTTGAGTCGATCGCGGATGCGGCGGACACCGGAGCCGCTGCTCGCAGCATTGAGCCGACGTGAGCGCGAAGTGCTCCGGCTGGTCCTGCAGGGCTGCAGCACCGGTGAGGTCGCACGGCGTTTCGGCCGTACGGCCAGCACGGTCAGTACGCAGAAGCGGACCGCCTATCGCAAGCTCGGCATCCGCAGTGACGGCGAACTGTTCCGCATCCGGCATCTGCTCGAATGAGGGTGAGCCGGCTTATTCGCCCTGGTACTGCTTTTCTTCCACCAGCGCCGAACCGGCCACGCGGTTGATCTCGTTCTTCACCTGCACGCGCTCGCCATTGGTGCCATAGACACCACGCGCCAGCTGGATGAACGCATCGTCGAACACCTGGGCTGCTTCCTTGTCGCGCAGCTGGTCCTGGATATCCCACATGCGCTCGTTGATCGCCTTCAGCTGCTGCTTCAGCACGGCCAGTGCCGGCTGTGCCTGCAGCTGCTGCTGCAGCAAGGGCAGCAGGCCGTCCAGCTCGGTGCGGACGTTGGCCAGCTTGGCCACATCGTCGATGCGCTCGGCCTTGATCTCGAGAATGGTGATCTTGTCGATCAGCTCGCCGATCGATACCGGGGTCAGGATGGCGTCCACGCGGTTGGTTCCTGGAAACAAGGCGCCATGATACCGCGCCGCTGGCACGCGGCCCCCGGTCCACGGGATTTACGCCGAATTTGCGCCACGGGCCCGGCAGCACCCTCGATCCGTTACGGCCACCACCTCGACACTGCGCTCCCGGCGGCGCAACCGCCTTCAACGAGGAACACAGTGCAGTGAACAGCAAGGGGATGATGGCGGCGATGGTGGCCGCCCTGGCAGGGCTGCTCGGCATCGGCAGCGCCCAGGCACAGGTGCAGGTCAGCGGCAGTGCCACACTGACCAGCGACTACGTGTGGCGTGGCAGCTCGCAGAGCGATGGCGACCCGGCGGTGCAGGCGGGCGCGAAGATCTCGGTTGCATCGGGCTGGTATGCCAGCGTGTGGGGCTCCAACGTTTCGTTCAAACCGGACAATGGCGCGCGCAGCGAGTTCGACCTGGTGGCAGGCTGGTCCGGCGCGCTGGCACCGGACTGGACACTGGATGCCAACCTGACCCGCTATGTGTATCCAGGTACCGGCCGCGCGCTGGACTGGACCGAACTCAATACCACCGTGACCTGGAAGCAGCGCGCCTGGTTGCAGATCGCGCATTCCAACGACGCGTTGGCCGGTGGCCATCGCGGCACCTATGCCCAGCTGGGTGTGCGGGTGCCGCTGCACGATCGGTTCCGCCTGGAAGCGGCGGTAGGCCAGTACTGGCTGGCCACCGCACAGGGGCCTGATTACCTGCATGGCCAGCTCAGTGCCATCGCCTCGCTGACCCCGGCATGGGAGCTGCGGGCCACCGTGCATGACACCGACAACGCAGCGAAGCGGCTGTTCCCGGGCAATGCCGGTGGGCGGTGGGAGTTGGCGCTGCAGGGCAGCTTCTAGTCAGTCACCGAAGCCTGGCGTGCGCGCAGCGCGCCGGGCATCCACAGCAGCAGGGCCAGCACGGCCACTGCAGCACCGGCCACGCAGACCCCGGTCCAGCCGAAGCGCTGGTAGACCTGCGCCGACAGCAGCGAGCCCAGCGAACCGCCGATGAAGTAGCCGGTCATGTAGCCGGCGTTGAGCCGGTTGCGCGCCGCCGGTTGCAGTGCGTAGATCAGGTTCTGGTTGCTGACATGCAGCAGCTGCGCGGCCAGGTCCAGCACCACCACACCGGCCAGCAGTGCCAGCAGCGAGTGTGCCGACAGTCCCAGCGGCAGCCATGACAGGAGCAACAGCACCAGCGCGATGGCGGTGGCGCGTCCGGTCTGGCCGCGGTCGGACATGCGCCCGGCCAGGCCCGCAGCCAGCGTGCCGGCGGCACCGACCAGCCCGAACAGGCCGATGGTGGCGTCGCTGTAGGCGTAGGGTGGCTGCGCCAGCAGGAACGCGAGCGGGGTCCAGAAGATCGCGAACATGGCGAAGCTGCAGGCGCCCAGCAGGGTGCGCTGGCGCAGCACCGGCTCCTGCACGAACAGCACGCCGATCGAGCGCAGCAATGCGAAATAGCCGAGGCCGGCGCTGTGGTGGAATCGCGGCAGGCCGCGCTGCAGCGCCAGCGCGGTCAGCACCAGGGTGCCGGCGGCGATGGCATACACCAGGCGCCAGTCGCCCAGGCTGGAAAGCAGTCCGGCCACGGTGCGCGCCAGCAGGATGCCCAGCAGCAAGCCACTCATCAATGTGCCGACCACGCGGCCACGATGTTCCGGTGCGGCCAGCGTGGCCGCGAACGGCACCAGTACCTGTGCCACCACCGAGAACAGGCCGGTGATCGCGGTACCCACCAGCAGCCAGGCCAGCGACGGCGCACAGGCACTGATCACCAGCCCGCCGGCGGACAGCAGGCTCATCACCACGATCAGGCGGCGGCGTTCGAACAGGTCACCCAGCGGCACCAGCAGGATCAGTCCGGCGGCATAGCTCAGCTGTGCGGCGGTGACCACCATGCCGACCTGGCCGAACGGCACACCGAAGGCATCGGCGATGGTGTGCAGCAGCGGCTGCGCATAGTAGTTGCTGGCCACGGCCACGCCGGTAGCCACCGACATCAGCAGCACCTGCCAGCGGTGCAGAGGGGGAAGGGACGGACTCACGCGGTGTTCCAGGAAGCGGGGGAGCACAGTGTCCGCCTGCTGCAGTCATGATGGAAATGAATCATCATCATCCCTGTCATCTGGAAATGAGATGGTTGCGTGAATCTCAAGCAGCTCGAGTTCGCCGTCGCCCTGGCCGAGGAGGGCAACTTCACCCGCGCCGCCGAGCGCTGCCACGTGGTGCAGTCCGCGCTCAGTCACCAGATCGCCCATCTTGAGCAGGAACTGGGCACAACGCTGTTCGAGCGCCTGCCGCGCCAGGTGCGGGCCACCGCCGCCGGCGAGGCGCTGCTGGTGCATGCACGCCAGGTGCTGGCCAGCCTGCGCCACCTGCGCGCCGACGTGGCCGCCGTCACTGGCGAGGTGCGTGGCCTGCTGGCGATCGGGCAGATCTCCTCGCTGACCGACATCGATGTGGTGGCGATGCTGGCGGCCTTCCAGCAGGCGCACCCGCAGGTGGAGTTCCAGCTGCGGGTCGACAAGAGCGAGGACCTGATCGCGCAGGTGCAGTCGCGAGAGCTGGACGTGGCACTGGTCGGATTGGCGCCGTCGGCGGGGTTGGACGGGGTCTGCCACCAGATGCTGCAGGAAGAAGACCTGGTGGCGGTGCTGGCGCCGTCGCACCGCTTGGCCCGCCACAAGCGGCTGCCATTGACCGAATTGCAGGACGAGGCGCTGGTCGACTTTCCGCGCGGCACCGGTGCACGCCGCCAGACCGACGATGCCTTCGCCGCCGCTGGCCTGCCGCATACGGTGCGCTTCGAGGTCAATCTGATGGAACTGATCGAGCGCTTCGTCCGCCATGGGCTGGCGGTTGGCATCGTGCCAGCGTTGATCGCCGACGGGTTCCAGGGGGTGGTACAGATTCCGCTGCAGCCGACCCCGACCCGCCGCGTGCACCTGGTCTGGCAGCGACTGCCGACACCGGCGGCGCGGGCGTTTGTCGAAGCCGTGCTCAGCCGCGCAGGCGCAGGCTCAGGCCCTTGAGGAAATTGCGCAGCATCTGGTCCAGGCAGCGCCGGTAATTGGTGTGCCCGGGCTGGCGGAACAATGCGCCCACTTCCGACTTGGAGACGTTGAAGCCGGCGCTGGCGAAGATCTCCATCAGATCGACGTCGCGCAGCTGGAAGGCGACGCGCAGCTTCTTCAGCACCAGGTTGTTGTCGATGCGGGTTTCCACCGCACGCTGAGGCTGGCTCTCATCGCGACCGCGCAGGTGCACGATCAGGCCGTCGAGGAAGTGCGCCAGCGCGCTGTCGCTCATCGCTTCGAAACCGGCTTCGTCCTCGCGGCGCAGCCAGGCTTTCACCTGTTCCGGATCCACGGCGAAGGCGGGGTCGGCCATCTGGCACAGAGTCACCACGTGGTGGTCGCCCAGGTCCAGGGAGTAGCGCACGCTGCGCAGGACATCGTTGTTGATCATGGCCCCAATTGTACCGGTCACCCCGACAGGCGGGGCCGGATCTGGCCGATCAGGCAACGCAACCCCCGGCCGACGGTGCCAGAATGGGGGTCTGGTTTTTCCCCTGGAGTTGCCTGATGACCCGCACTGTCCTGATTACCGGCGCCACGTCCGGCTTCGGCGCCGCCGCCGTCCACCGCTTCGCCCAGGCGGGCTGGAAGGTGATCGCCACCGGCCGCCGCGGCGAACGCCTGCAGCCGCTGGTCGAGCGCTACGGCAAGGACGTGGTGCATGCCGCCGCCTTCGACATCCGCGATCCGGTGGCGATGGAAGCGGCGCTGCTGGCACTGCCGCCGGCCTTTGGCGAGATCGATCTGCTGGTCAACAACGCCGGCCTGGCGCAGGGCACTGCGCCGGCACAGAGCGCCAAGTTGTCGGACTGGACCACGATGATCGACACCAACATCACCGCGCTGGTGACCCTGACCCACCGCCTGCTGCCGCAGCTGGTGGAGCGCAAGGGCGCAATCATCAACATTTCGTCGGTGGCCGGTGTCTACCCGTACCCGGGCGGCAATGCCTACGGTGGCACCAAGGCTTTCGTCAGCCAGTTCTCGCTCGGCCTGCGTTCGGACCTGCACGGCACCGGCGTGCGCGTGACCACGATCGAGCCGGGCATGGCCGAAACCGAGTTCACCGTGGTGCGTACCCATGGCGACCAGGCAGCGTCGGACAAGCTCTACACCGGCGCCAACCCGATGACCGCCGAAGACATCGCCGAACAGATCTTCTGGGTGGCCACGCTGCCGCCGCACCTGAACATCAATCGCCTGGAACTGATGCCGGTCAGCCAGTCCTTCGCCGGTTTCCAGGTCGCCCGCGAAGGCTGACCGCCGTCTGCAGAGTCGAGCTTGCTCGACTGCTCTTCGCCCTTTGTAGCGTCGAGCCATGCTCGACTGTTGCTCTACTCCCAGTCGAGCATGGCTCGACGCTACAGAAACAAAAAAAGCCGGGCAGTGCCCGGCTTTTTCATTCACTTCGGCAGGCTCACTGCGCCTTGATCGCCATCGCCTGCAGGCCGGTGCCATCCAGCTTCTGCTTGGCTTCGGACAGTTCGCCGGCGCTGCCGTACGGCCCCATGCGCACGCGGTACACGGTCTTGCCGTTGATCTGCGCCGATTCCACGCGTGCCGCCAGGCCCATCATGGCCAGCTTGGCCTTGGTGGCTTCGGCGTCGCCGGAGGCACCGAACGCACCCGCCTGCAGGATGTAGCGGGCGTTGTCGGCAGCAGCCGGTGCCGCAGCGGCCGGGGGAGTGGCCGCGGTCGGCGCGGTTTCCGCACGCGCTGCCGGAGTGGCGGCGGCGGTGCTGGTCGACGCCGGCGGCGTCGCCGCAGCCGGTCGTTCGCTCAGCGGTGCCGGCAGCGGACGGCTGGTGGCGGTCACTGGTGCGGTGCTGGCCACGCTGGCCGTGGCCGTCGGTGCCGGCGCGGTAGCCGCTGGCGGCGGAACCGGCTTGCCTTCCAGTGCCGCCTGCGCGCGCTGCGCTTCGGCCTTGGCCCGGCGCTGGTCCTCGGCACGCGCGCTGGCGGCCAGTTCGGCGTCGGACATTTCAACTTCCTTGCCCGGCAGCAGGGTATAGAAGTCGTACTGGGTGGCGGCCGGCTTTTCCGGTTCGGCCGGCTTCGGCGTGGTCGGCTGCGCGGCCGGCTGGGTGCCGACATCGCTGTCGGCATCAGCAACCGGGGCCGGCTGCGCATTCGGGTTCGGCTGCGGACCGGCGCGCAGGAAGCCATCGCCTTCGCCCTTGAACAGGTTCGGCGCCGCCAGGAACACCACGGCCGCGATCGCTACACCGGCCACCAGCCACACCCATCCGGGTGTGCCCTGGCTGCCGCTGTTGCGTCGTGCCTGGCTTTTGCCGCGTCGTGCTGCCATGAGTACTGCGTCTCCTGATGCTTACATTTTTTCCGGGGCGCTGACGCCCAGGAGGTCGAGGCCATTGGCCAGCACCTGGCGTGCCGCGCAGGCCAGGGTCAGCTTGGCATTGCGGTCGGCGGTGTCTTCCACCAGCACCGGCGTCCCGTGATACCACGTGTGGAACGCGTGCGCCAATTCACGCAGGTACTGCGCCACCAGATGCGGCTCCAGCGCCACGCCGGCTGCTTCCACCACTTCCGGATACCGCGAGATCTCGTTCATCAGCAGCAGCGAGGCGTCGTCGGCCAGGCGGCCGAGGTTGGCCAGGCCATTGCCCTGTTCGTACACCAGGCCCTTCTCCTGTGCCTGGCGCAGCAGGCTGCAGACGCGGGCGTGCGCATACTGCACGTAGAACACCGGGTTGTCGTTGCTCTGCTGGCGGGCCAGGTCGATGTCGAAGGTCAGCTGCGAATCGGGCTTGCGCGCGATCAGGAACCAGCGGGTCGCATCGCGGCCGGCTTCCTCGATCAGGTCGCGCAGGGTGAAGTAGCTGCCGGCACGCTTGGACAGCTTCACTTCCTCGCCGCCGCGCATGACGGTGACCATCTGGTGCAGCACGTATTCCGGCCAGCCCTGCGGGATGCCCACTTCCATGGCCTGCAGGCCGGCACGCACGCGCGCCAGCGAGCCGTGATGGTCGGCACCCAGCTCGGTGATCGCACGCTCGTAGCCGCGCTGCCACTTGGACAGGTGGTAGGCCACGTCCGGTACGAAGTAGGTGAAGGTGCCGTCGGACTTGCGCATCACGCGGTCCTTGTCGTCACCGAAGTCGGTGCTGCGCAGCCACAGCGCGCCGCCTTCCTCATAGGTGTGGCCCGAGGCCTGCAGCTTGGCCACGGCTTCGGCAACCTTGCCGTCGGCGTACAGCGAGCTTTCCAGGAAATAGATGTCGAAGTCGACGCCGAACGCGGCCAGGTCCAGATTCTGCTCGTTGCGCAGGTAGGCCACGGCGAAGCGGCGGATCGCCTGCATGTCGTCCGGGTCCTTGGCACCGACCACGGTGCTGCCTTCCAGATCGACACTGGCGCCGGCCATGTAGGCGCGGGCGACGTCGGCGATGTATTCACCGCGGTAGCCACCCTCCGGCCAGCCATCCTGGTCCGGCGCGATACCCTTGATCCGTGCCTGGGTGGACAGCGCCAGGTTCTCGATCTGCACGCCGGCGTCGTTGTAGTAGAACTCGCGCTTGGCGTTCCAGCCGTTCGCATCGAGCACGCGTGCCACGCAGTCGCCGATCGCCGCCGCGCGGCCATGGCCGACATGCAGCGGGCCGGTCGGGTTGGCCGACACGTACTCCACACCCACCGTGCGGCCATTGCCGGACAGGTTGCGGCCGTAGTCGTGGGCTTCCTTGATGACCGAGGCGGTTTCGCGCTGGTACGCGGCCGGGGCCAGGTGGAAGTTGATGAAGCCGGGGCCGGCGATCTCGACCTTGCTCACGTCCTCGCTGCGCGGCAGCGCCTCGACCAGCGCCTGTGCCAGTGCGCGCGGATTGCTGCGCGCGGCCTTGGCCAGCAGCATCGCGGCATTGGTGGCGAAGTCGCCGTGGTCACGGGTCTTCGGGCGCTCGACCACGAAGTCCGGCGGCAGGGAGTCGGCGGGCAGGGTGCCATTGGCGCGCAAGGCTTCGATGCCTTGGCTGATCAGGGCGCGGAGGAGATTTTTCACGAGGCCTGCTGTGAGAATGAGCGGCGGAATCGCCCATTTTAGCGCAGATACCAGCGGCCACGCTGACCCAAACCTGCCTGTGGGGGCGACCGATGGCGCCTGGAGGGCGGGCGCTCAGCCGAACAGGCGGGGCTGGGGCGGCGACAGCAGGCCTCGTTCAGCAAACGAAACGGGGCGGCCCTCACCGACCACGAAGTGGTCCAGCAGGCGGACATCCACCAGCGCCAGTGCCTGCTGCAGTTCGTCGGTGATGCGGGTGTCGGCACCGGAGGGTTCCGGGTCGCCGGAGGGGTGGTTGTGGCTGAGGATCACCGCCGCCGCGTTGTGCAGCAGGGCGCGCCGCACCACCTCGCGGGGGTAGACCGGGGCGGCGTTGATGGTGCCGTGGAACAGTTCCTCGCAGGCGATCAGGCGGTGGCGGTTGTCCAGGAACAGCGCCATGAAGATTTCCCGCGCCTGCCCGCGCAGGCGGTGCTGCAGGTAGCGGCCGACCGCGGCCGGGTTGTTGCCGACCGCTTCGCCGTGCTCCAGCTCCGCTGCCAGGTAGCGGTGGGCCAGTTCCAGCCCGGCAGCCAGCGTACAGCTGCGCGCCGGGCCGAGCCCGGGCAGACGGGCCAGGTCGCCTGCGGAGCGGTCCAGCAGCACCCGCAACGGGCCATGCGCCTGCAGCAGGTCGCGCGCGGTCTGCACGGCATCGCGGCCACCGAATCCGGAGCCGAGGAACAACGCCAGCAGTTCGGCGTCGGAAAGTGCGGTGGGCCCACGTGCGATGAGCTTCTCGCGGGGGCGTTCCTGTTCGGGCCAGTCATGGATGGGCATGCCTGCATCATCGCCAGCCCGCGTGGCGGCTCCCATCGGTGCACACCGCAGCACCGGGTCGGGCGATGCCTCACCCGCGCCGGGTCTGCAGATAGTCGAACAGTTCCTGGTTGTTCTGCAGGCCCAGCTTGCGCTTGGCTTCGGCCTTCTGCCGGCTGATCGTCTTGGGGCTGCGCCCGCAGCGTTCGGCGACGGCATTCACGCTGAGCCCGGCCGCCAGCAGATCCAGCACTTCCTGTTCCCGCGCCGACAGCGGCGCCGGTTCGCGCGGGAACAGCAGGTCGCGGGCCTGCAGGTGGTGGCGCAGTTGTTGGGAAACGAACACCTGGCCGGCCAGTGCCGCGCTCAGCGCCTGCGGCAGCTCGGTGAAATCGGCGCATTTGTCGACCAGGCCGCTGATGCCCTCGCGCAGCAGGCCGTCAAGCAGTCCAGGATGACGAGCTCCGGTGAGCACCACCACCGGCAGCCCGGGATGGCGCTCGCGCAGTGCATCGATCAGTTCCGGGCCATCCGGGCCGTCGCCCGGCATCGACAGATCGGTCAGCACCGCATCGCAGTCATGCCGATCCAGCAGCTGCAGCAGCTCCGCGCCGTCACTGGCGCTGCCGACGATCTCCATCAGGTGGGTCTGCAGCACGATGCGGATGCCGTGCAGAACCACCGGATGGTCGTCGGCAATGATGATGCGCGGGTGCACGCGGCTCCTCGGGGATCGGACGGACCGCAGCACACAGCGGCCAACGCCTGATTCTGCAAAAGGGCAGGGCCGCAGAGGTATAGGAAAGGTCCGAAACCGATGCCCGGCAAACCCCGGGTCAAGCGCAGCGCGCTCCATCTGCTGATAGCTGTCCGCTATGTGCACCGTGCACCGGGACATTACCGACCATCGGGTAAGCTAACGCCCTCGTTTGCACAGGAATTCCAGGTGGCTGACTCCCCCAACGCTTCCCCCGCGCCGGCCCGCGCGCTGGAAGGTCAGAAACTGCTGTTGTGCGTCGGAGGCGGGATCGCGGCCTACAAGGCCCTGGAGCTGGTGCGGCGCCTTCGCGACGCCGGTGCCCAGGTGCAGGTGGCGATGACCGCCGGTGCCCAGCAGTTCGTCACTCCGCTCAGCTTCCAGGCCCTGTCCGGGCAGCCCACCCGCACCACGCTGTGGGACAGCGCCGCCGAACAGGCCATGGGCCACATCGAGCTGGCGCGCTGGGCCGACCGCATCGTGGTTGCCCCCGGTACCGCCGATCTGCTGGCGCGGCTGGCCCAGGGCCACGCCGATGACCTGGTCAGCACGCTGTGCCTGGCCAGTACCGCGCCGCTGACCCTCTGCCCGGCGATGAACCACCGCATGTGGCTGCATCCGGCCACCCAGGCCAACATCGCCCTGCTGCGCCAGCGCGGCGCACAGGTGATCGGCCCGGTCGACGGCCCGCTGGCCGAAGGTGAATCCGGTCCCGGCCGGCTGGCCGAACCGGCCGACATCGTTGCCGCGCTGGCCGCCAACGGCGGTGCCGCCGCTGCGGTTGCCGCACCGGAAACCCGCGCGCTGCAGGGCCTGCGCCTGCTGATCAGTGCCGGCCCGACCTATGAAGACATTGATCCGGTGCGCTATGTCGGCAATCGCAGCAGCGGCAAGATGGGCTTTGCCCTGGCCGCTGCCGCCGCCGCGATGGGTGCTCAGGTGGTGCTGGTCAGCGGCCCGGTACAGCTGCCGACGCCGCCCGGCGTGCAGCGCGTCGACGTGCGCTCGGCCGCGCAGATGCGCGATGCCGTGCTGAAGTCGCTGCCGGCCGACATCTATATTGGTGCCGCAGCGGTGTCCGACTACACACCGCGCCAGGTGGCCCAGCAGAAGCTGAAGAAGACCGCCGACAGCCAGTCGCTGGTGATCGAGCTGGTGCGCACTCCGGACATCCTTGCCGAAGTCGCCGCGCAGACCCAGTCGCTGAAGCTGGTGGTCGGCTTCGCCGCCGAGACCCACGACGTGGAGAAATACGCGCGTGGCAAGCTGGTCGACAAGCGCCTCGACCTGGTGATCGCCAACCAGGTCGGCATCAGCGGTGGCGGTTTCGAGAGCGACAACAATGCCGCCACGGCCTTCTGGCAGGACGGTGAACAGGTATTCCCGGCCACCTCCAAGCGTGAACTGGCCGAACAACTGCTGGCGCTGATCGCGCGGAGACTCCAGGCATGACCCAGGCTTTCACTTCCCAACCGCTGCAGGTCAAGCTGCTCGACCCGCGTTTCGGCGACAGCTGGCCACTGCCGGCCTACGCAACCGAGGCCAGCGCCGGCATGGACCTGCGCGCGGCGCTGGATACCGCGCTGACCCTGCAGCCGGGCGACACCGCGCTGGTGCCCAGCGGCCTGGCCATCCACATCGCCGATCCGCACCTGTGCGCGGTGATCCTGCCGCGCTCGGGGCTGGGCCATCGCCACGGCATCGTGCTCGGCAACGGCACCGGCCTGATCGATGCCGATTACCAGGGCCCGCTGCTGATCAGCGTCTGGAACCGTGGCCGTGAGGCCTTCACCATCGAGCCGGGCGATCGCATCGCGCAGCTGGTGGTCGTGCCGATTGCCCGCGTCAACCTGCAGGTGGTGGATACTTTCACCGACAGCGTGCGGGGAACGGGTGGATTCGGCCATACCGGGGTGCGTTGACGGGGGACATCGATGAGCGGCATCGGGGAAGGACAGCGGGGACGGTCGTTGGGTCGCAGTGCACCACTACTGGGGGTGCTGCTGATCCTGCTGGCCGGCTGGTTCGGATGGAGCGCGGTGCAGCAATGGCGCCAGGAGGCCAACGGCCAGGCGCTGGAAGAAGCACGTGACCAGGCCGTGCAGGGCCTGCAGGACGCGGCCGCTGGCCAGCTGAAGCAGCTGCAGCAGCAGCTGAAGAACGAACGCGTGCAGCAGGCGTTGCAGGCCGGTGATGCAGCGGCAGCGGCGCTGGCCGTGCGCGAGAGCTGGACCGGCGTGGAGCAGGCTGACGTGCTGACTGCCGATCTGGCCAACGCCTACGCCGACCCGGCCGCCTTTGGCTATGCCCGATTGGCGCTGCTGGAAGCGGCATTGGCCGAAGGCAAGCCCAGCCTGCGCGTGGTCCGCGATGGCGGTGGCAATCGCCTGGGCCTGGCAGCGCCGGTTCAACTGGGCAGCCTCGGCCCGGCGGTGCTGTATGTGCGCCAGCCGTTGCTGCGGCTGACCTCACCGCTGGATCAGGTCAGCGCGCCGTCCACGGGTTTCCTCGGATTGCGCCAGGGCGCGCACGACCTCGTCGCCCAAGGCGATTCCGGCCTGGCGGAAAGCGCCGAGGCACTGGCACGGCCGGTCGCCGGTACACCGCTGCGGCTGGTCGCCGCGGTGCCCAATGTTGAAGCCGGCCCGCTGGGCCTGGGCGCGCTGGCCAGCGCCATCGTCGCGCTGCTGCTGGCGTTCATCGCCGTGCTGCTGGTGGTCGGTCGTGGCCGACTGCCGAAGACCCTGCCACTGCCGCGCCGTGCCGCTGCAGCGGAGGCCGACCATGGCCCGACCCTGAGCGAGAGCCTGCAGATGGCGCCGCCCCCGCTGGCCGCTGCCGCCAGCGAGGAAAGCACGCCACCGCCGCCGCCGCCGGTGCCGGCCGAGGAACTGGCCGCCGGCATTTTCCGCGCTTACGACATCCGCGGCGTGGTCGGCAGCGAACTGACGCCGAAGACCGCTGCGTTGATCGGTCAGGCCATCGGCACCGTGGCCCTGGAACAGGGCCTGCGCGAGGTGGTGGTCGGCCGTGATGGCCGCCTGTCCGGGCCGGAGCTGGCCGCAGGCCTGGCCGAGGGCCTGCGTCGGGCCGGTTGTGCGGTGATCGACATCGGCCTGGCACCGACGCCGCTGGTGTACTACGCCGCCTTCCACCTGCGTACCGGTACCTGCGTGGCAGTCACTGGCAGCCACAACCCGCCCGAGTACAACGGTTTCAAGGTGGTCATCGGCGGCGAGACGCTGTCCGGCGATGCCATCACCGATCTCTACCAGCGCATCATTGAAGGCCGGTTGGTGCAGGCCGCCGAACCGGGCGATTACCAGCAGCGCGATGTCAGCGCCGACTACATCCAGCGCATTGCCGACGACGTGCAGCTGGACCGCCCGTTGAAGGTCGTGGCCGATGCCGGCAACGGCGTGGCCGGCGCGCTCGCGCCGCAGCTGCTGGAAGCGATCGGTGCGGAAGTCATCCCGCTGTACTGCGATGTCGACGGCAGCTTCCCCAACCATCATCCCGACCCCAGCGAGCCGGCGAACCTGGAAGACCTGGTGCAGACGGTGAAGCGCTTCGGTGCCGATCTCGGCGTCGCCTTCGATGGCGACGGTGACCGCCTGGGCGTGGTCACCGGCGAAGGAAAGATCATCTATGCCGACCGCCTGCTGATGCTGTTCGCCGCCGACGTGCTGATGCGCAACCCCGGCGCGATGGTGATCTACGACGTGAAGTGCACCGGCAAGTTGTCCGACCACGTGCTGCGCAATGGCGGCAGTCCGTTGATGTGGAAGACCGGGCATTCGCTGATGAAGGCGAAGATGCGCGAGACCGATGCTGAGTTGGCCGGCGAGATGAGCGGCCACTTCTTCTTCAAGGAACGCTGGTTCGGTTTCGACGATGGCCTGTATGCGGCTGCGCGCCTGCTGGAGATCCTGGCCCAGCGCGAGGAAACGCCGGATGAGGTGTTGGCCGAGCTGCCGGAGATGGTGGCCACGCCGGAACTGAAGGTGCCGGTGGCCGAAGGCACGCCGCATGCGCTGGTGGCGATGCTGGTGGCGGCGGCGCAGTCGCCGGACAACCCGTATGTGGGCGGTCGCCTGTCGACCATCGACGGCCTGCGCGTGGACTTCCCCGATGGCTGGGGCCTGGTGCGCGCCTCCAATACCACGCCGGTGCTGGTGCTGCGCTTCGAGGGCAATGACGAGGCGGCGCTGGAACGTATCCAGGCGCTGTTCCGCAGCCAGCTGCAGCCGGTGCTGGGCGACACCCCGCTGGGGTTCTGATTGATCGGGATTGGATCGATCGGGTAGTGCCGGCCGCTGGCCGGCAACCACAGGATGGTTCTGGGGTTCAGGAGGTTGCCGGCCAGCGGCCGGCACTACCCCTTGAACCGCAAGCCCACGCCCGGTTCGGTGAACAGGTAGCGCGAATCCAGCGCTGAATCGCCCAGCTTGTGCCGCAGCTTGCCGACCAGGATGCGCAGGTAGTGGGTGTCGTGCTGGTGGGTCGGTCCCCAGATCTCCTGCAGGATCTGCGGCTGGGTCACCACCCGCCCGGCGTTGCGCAGCAGCAGCGACAGCAACGCGTACTCCTTGCGGGTCAATGCGACGGGTTCGCCGTCGAGCGCCACTTCACGGCGCACCAGGTCCACATGCAGGTGGCCGTCGTCGAACACCGGCGGCGTGCCGTCGCTGGGCACGCTGCGGGTGCGCAGCAGCGCCCGCACCCGCGCCATCAGCTCCTGCGTGCCGAACGGCTTGGTCACGTAGTCGTTGGCGCCGGTGTCCAGCGCCCGTACCTTCTCGGCTTCGCCGGCGCGCACGGTCAGCATGATCACCGGCACCTGGCTCCACTGCCGCAGCTGTTCCAGCACCTCGTGGCCTTCCATGTCCGGCAGGCCGATATCCAGGATCACCAGATCCATGTCCTCGCTGGCGGCCAGTTGCAGGCCTTCCTGACCGGTGGCGGCCTGCCGTACCTGGTAGCCCTGCGCGCGCAGGCTGATGTCCAGGAACCGGCGGATCTGGGTTTCATCATCGATCACCAGCACGCGCGCGGCTGGCACGCTGGCATCAATCGGGGTCGGGCTCATCGTGGGAGGCTGGCTTGAGCAGGGGCAGGGTGATGCGGATCAGGGTACCGCGACCGTCGCGCCCGGGCAGCGCCTGCACGCTGCCGCCGTGCGCGCCGATCATGCCCTGGCAGATGGTCAGGCCCAGGCCGGTGCCGTGGCGGCCACGGTCACCGCGTTCGACGCTGTAGAACATGTCGAAGATGCGCGCACGCTCGTCGTCGGGAATGCCGGGGCCGGCATCGATCACGTCGATGCGCAGCTGGCCGTCCAGCTCGCGCGCCTGGACCTGCACGGCGGCATCGGGCGGTGAGAACTTGGCCGCGTTTTCCATCACGTTGAACACCGCCTGTTCGACCAGCGCCGGGTGTACCCAGATCGGCGCCAGCGTGGCCGGAATGTCCAGCTCCAGCCGCACCTTCGGCTGGTAGCGCTGCAGGCGCCGTGCGGCCGAGCCGATCAGTTCGTCCACGCCGATCCAGTCGCGGTTGATCTTCAATCCTTCGTGGCCGAGGCGGGTCATGTCCAGCAGGTTCTGGATGTAGCGGTCCAGCCGCTCGCCCTCGACCAGGATGGTGTCGAGCAGGGCACGGCGATCGGCCGTATCCATTGCCGCACCGTAGCTGGCCAGGCTGTCGGCCGAGCCGATCATCGCCGCCAGTGGCGAGCGCAGGTCGTGCGACACCGAAGAGAGCAGCGCCGAGCGCAGTCGCTCGGTCTCGTTGCTGACGTGCGCCTGCTCCAGTTCGGCCACCAGCCGCGTGCGCAGCGCGGCCTGCGCGATGTCATCGACCATTGCTTCGGCCAGCTGCCGTTGTTCGGGCAGCAGGCGCGCCTGTGCGCCGGGCAGGTACAGGCCGGCCACGCCGATCGCGCGGTCCTCGCCATCCAATAGCGGCAGGAACCACCACTGCGCACCGGCCAGGGTATCGGTGAAGCGTCCACTGGGCTGGCCATGGCGCAGCGCCCAGTCGGCGGCGGCCAGGTCGGTGTCGCCGGGCTGGCTGCGGCCACCGGTTGCGGTGTCGGCGCCGATCCGCAGCCATGCCGGCACGTCCATCGCCTGTTCCAGTGCATGCCGACCCGCCTGTGCCACCTCGCCGTTGCCGGCGGCACTGGCCAGCTGCCGGCCCAGCTGCTGGCGCGCACGTGCATGGCGGTTGGCCGCACGCAGCGCGATCACCTGCATGCGCAGGCGCGAGGCCAGGCGTCCGGCCACCAGTGCGGCGGCCAGGAACAGGAAGACGGTGATCACGCCCTGGCGTGCGCCGATGGCGAAGGTAAAGCGCGGTGCGATGAACAGGAAGTTGTAGGCGAGGAAACACAGGATCGCCGCCATCACCGCCACGCTGGCACGGGTGCGTGCAGCCACCAGCACCACCGCCACGATGAACACCATCGACAGGTCGGCCATGCCCACCCAGCGTTCAGCCAGCCAGGCAACCACGCACGCCAACGCCGTGGCGATCAGGGCCTGCACGGGTTCATGGCTGAAACCACGCACCGGTGCCATCAGCCCCTCGCGGCGCGAGCGTGCGCGTGCCTGCGGCGTGCTGATGATGGTGATCTCGTAGTGCGCGCCGCGCTGGATCAGCTGCTGGGTCAGGGTGCGGTTGAACATCCGCGCCAGCGGACGTTCGCGGGTCCGGCCGAGCACCAGGGTCGACACGCCGTTGTGCGCGGCATGGTCGAGCAGGGCATCGGCGATGCTCGATCCGTGCAGTAGTTCGGCGTCGCCGCCCAGGCGCCGTGCCAGTGCGAAGGCCGCATCGATTTCGCGCCGGGTCGCCTCGTCCTGGCGTCGGCCCTGCACGGTCACCACCGTCCACGGCGCATCGCGGCGTTCGGCGATGCGACGCGCCACCCGCACCAGGTATTCGCTCTGACCGCCGCCATCAATGGCCACCAGCACGCCGCGACGCAGCGGCAGGTTGCTCTCGCCGCGTGCGGCGCGTGCTTCACGCAGACTGCTGTCGACGCGGTCGGCGGCTTCCTGCATCGCCAGTTCACGCAGCGCGGTCAGGTTGGCCGGCGAGAAGAATGCCTGCAGCGCCTGCGCGGCCTGTTCGGGCACATAGACCTTGCCCTGCTGCAGGCGCGCGATCAGTTCGCGTGGCGGCAGGTCGACCAGCACGATGTCATGCAGGCGGTCGAGCACGCCGTCCGGCACGGTCTCGCTCACGCGTACGCCGGTGATCCGCATCACCACGTCGTTGAGGCTTTCCAGGTGCTGGATGTTGACCGTGGTCCAGACGTCGATGCCGGCGTCCAGCAGCTCCATCACGTCCTGCCAGCGCCGCTCATGGCGGCTGCCCGGCGCATTGCGATGGGCCAGTTCGTCCACCAGCACCAGCGCCGGATGCCGTGCCAGCACGGCATCCAGGTCCATCTCCTGCAGGGTATGGCCGTGGTAGGCCACTGCCTTCAGCGGCAACTGCGGCAGGCCCTCCAGCAGCGCCTGGGTATCGGCGCGGCCGTGGGTTTCCACCAGGCCCACCACCAGGTCGACACCGCGGCGCAGCTGTTCCTGTGCGCGGGTCAGCATGGTGTAGGTCTTGCCCACGCCCGGCGCCGCGCCGAGGAACACGGTCAGCTTGCCGCCGGCTTCGCGTTGCAGGCCTTCGACCAGGGCATCGGCCTGGCGGGTACGCGCATCAGTCATGGGTGCCATTGTGCGCGCAGCCGGTGCAGGCCGGCATCACGGTGCCTTGGCCGCATGGTCCAGCGCGAAGTTCAGCGTCACCACGTTCACCCGCGGCTGGCCGAACAGGCCCCACTGGCGACCTTCGGTATGCGCCTGCACCAGTGCCTGCACGCGTTCCACCGGCAGGCCACGGGCGCGCGCCACGCGTGCCACCTGCAGCTGCGCCGCGGCCGGCGACAGCTGCGGATCCAGGCCACCCGCGGACTGCGTGACCAGGTCTGCCGGTACCTGCGCCGGGGTGACGCCTTCGCGCGCGGCCACCGCAGCGGTGCTGGCTGCAACACGCTCGGCCAGGGCCGGATTGCTGCGCGCCATGTTGGAACCGGCCGCGGCCATCGGGTCGTAGTTGGCTGCCGACGGACGTGCCTGGAAGTAGCCGTCACCGTTGAACGGCTGCGACAACCATGCCGAGCCGCGCACCTGGCCGCTGCCATCGCGCAGCAGGCTGCCCTCGGCCTGGGTCGGGTAGGCCAGGCCGGCGAAACCGGTGGCGATACCGGCGTAGACCGCACCGGCCAGCAGCAGGGTAGCCAGGCCCAGGCCGATCGCCGGGCGCCAGCTGGCGCCGTCCTGCAGGCTGGCCACGCGGGCCTCGGCTTTTGCTTCGCGGGACAGGGAGGTGGAGGTGGAAGCGGAACGGTTCATGCGCCGAATACCAGGACAAGAAGGAGGTCGATTGCCTTGACCGCTGCGAACGGCAGCAGCACGCCGCCGAGGCCGTACACCAGCATGTTCCGGCGCAGCAGTGCGGTTGCAGTGGCCGGGCGGAAGCGCACGCCACGCAGGGCGAGCGGGATCAGGGCGGGAATCACCAGGGCGTTGAAGATCAGCGCTGCCAGCACCGCATTGCGCGGGCTCGACAGCTGCATCACGTTCAAGGCGGCCATGGTCGGAACGGCCGCGGCGAACAGCGCCGGCAGGATCGCGAAGTACTTGGAGACGTCGTTGGCCAGCGAGAAGGTGGTCAGCGCGCCGCGGGTGATCAGCTGCTGCTTGCCGACTTCCACCACTGCCAGCAGCTTGGCCGGATCCGAATCGAGGTCGACCATGTTGCCGGCCTCCTTCGCCGCCTGCGTACCGGAGTTCATCGCCAGGCCGATGTCGGCCTGGGCCAGTGCGGGGGCGTCGTTGGTCCCGTCACCGACCATCGCCACCAGGCGGCCGCCGGCCTGCTCCTGGCGGATGCGTGCCAGCTTGTCCTCCGGGCGAGCCTCGGCGATGTAGTCGTCGACGCCGGCTTCGGCAGCGATCGCGGCGGCGGTCAGCGGGTTGTCGCCGGTGATCATCACCGTGCGGATACCCATCGCCCGCAGCTGCGCGAACTTCTCGCGCATGCCGTGCTTGACCACGTCCGACAGCTCGATCACGCCCAGCACGTGGCGGCCCTCGGCCACCACCAGCGGGGTGGCACCATTGCGTGCGACCTGCTCGACGCGACCGGCCAGTTCCGCCGGCACGTTGCCGCCCAGCGCCTGCACGTGGGTGCGGATCGCATCGGCGGCGCCCTTGCGGATCTGCCGCCCATGTTCCAGATCCACGCCGGACATGCGGGTCTGCGCACTGAACGCCAGGTACTCGGCGTGGTCCGGTTCGGCGGTGGCACAACCCTGTTCGCGCGCCAGGCGCACGATCGACTTGCCTTCCGGGGTCGGGTCGGCCAGCGAGGACAGCAGTGCCGCCTCGCGCAGTTGGCTGGCGTCGATGCCGGCCAGCGGATGGAAGTGGCTGGCCTGGCGGTCGCCGTAGGTGATGGTGCCGGTCTTGTCCAGCAGCAGCACGTCGACGTCGCCGGCCACCTCCACCGCCTTGCCCGACTTGGCCAGCACGTTGGCGGCCAGCGCACGGTTCATGCCGGCGATGCCGATGGCCGGCAGCAGGCCGCCGATGGTGGTCGGGATCAGGCACACCAGCAGCGCGATCAGCAGCAGCGGGTCGACCTTGACGCCGACGGCGGCACCAATGGCCGGCAACGTGGCCACCACCACCAGGAAGGTCAGCGTCATCGCGGCCAGCAGCAGGGTCAGCGCGATCTCGTTCGGGGTCTTCTGGCGGTTGGCGCCCTCCACCAGCGCGATCATCCGGTCCAGGAAGCTGTGGCCCGGCTCGGCAGTCACCCGCACGATGATCTGGTCGGACAGCACCTTGGTGCCGCCGATCACGCCGGAACGGTCGGTACCGGCCTCGCGCAGCACGGGGGCCGATTCGCCGGTCACCGCCGCTTCGTTGATGGTGGCCAGGCCTTGCACGATCTCGCCATCGGCCGGCACCAGCTCACCGGCGCTGACGATCACATGGTCGCCCGGGCGCAGTTCGGCGGCCGGCACCTGGGTTTCGGCGGCGCCCGGCTGCGGCGCCGCCAGCCGGCGTGCCACCAGGTCCTGGCGGGCACGCCGCAGCGAGGCGGCCTGGCCACGGCCACGCGCTTCGGCCACCGCTTCGGCGAAGTTGCCGAACAGCACGGTCACCAGCAGGATCACGGTCACTGCCAGGCCGAAGCCCAGCGGCGCATTGCCGGTCAGGGTGACGATCGCGGCCACGATCGTGCCGGCCATCACCACCGCCATCACCGGGCTGCGCACCAGATGCATCGGCGACAGCTTGCGCACTGCGTCGACCAGCGCACGGCGCAGGCCGGCGCCATCCAGCAGGGCAGGGCGCGCTGCATGGGTACTACGGGTTGAACTTGCTTGGGTACTCATCAGGGTGTCCTTAGTGCAGTCCCAGGCTCAGGTGGTCGGCGATCGGGCCGAGTACCAGCGCCGGCATGAACTGCAGCACGGTCAGGATGACGATCACCGAGACCAGGGTCAGGGCGAAGGTCGGGGTTTCGATCTGCAGGCTGCCGGCAGACTCCGGGGCCTGGCGCTTGGCAGCCAGCTGTGCGGCCACCACCAGCGGAATGATCAGCAGCGGGAAGCGGCCCAGCAGCAGTACCAGCGAGCAGCTCAGGTTCCACCACAGCGTGGCGTCGCCCAGCCCTTCGAAGCCCGAGCCGTTGTTGGCGTAGGCCGAGACGTACTCGTAGAAGACCTGGCTGATGCCATGGAAGCCGGGGTTGGAGGTCCCTGCCAGGCCGGGCACGGCCAGGGTGATCGCGGTGAACACCAGCAGGGTGATCGGCTGCAGCAGCACCAGCAGGGCCAGCAGGCGCACCTGTGGCGTCTCCAGCTTGCGGCCGAACAGTTCCGGCGTGCGCCCGGTCATCAACCCGGCCAGGAACACACCCAGCAGCAGATAGACGATGAACTGCTGCAGGCCACAGCCGATGCCGCCCCAGATCGCGCTGACCAGCATGTTGACCATCGCGATGCCGCCACTCAGCGGTGCCAGCGAATCGTGCATGCCGTTGACCGAACCGTTGGAGACCTGGGTGGTCACCGCCGCCCACAGCGCAGTGCCATCGGCGCCGAAGCGCACCTCCTTGCCTTCCATCAGCAGCGGCGTGGCGGCGCTGGCGCTATGCCCTTCGCTCCACATCATCGCGCCGGTGGAAAGCAGCGACATGCCCAGCATGCAGCTGAACACCAGGGCGCCGAAGCGACGTCGGCCGGTGAACGCACCGATCATGAAGATCACCGCCATCGGCACCAGCAGGATGCCGACGATTTCCAGCGCGTTCGACAGCGGGGTCGGGTTCTCCAGCGGGAAGCTGCTGTTCGGGCCGTACCAGCCGCCACCGTTGGCGCCCAGCTGCTTGGCCGCGACCATCGCCGCGACCGGGCCCAGCGGCAGCTTCTGTTCGGCCATGCCGGCGCTGGCGTCGATCGGCGTGGCCTGCGGCCCACCGGTCATCGTCGACGGCACGCCCTGGCTGGTCAGCAGCAGGGTCCACACCAGGCACAGCGGCAGCAGGAAGCGCACGCACAGGCGCACCACGTCCACGTAGTAGTTGCCCACCGCCACCTGGCGGTCATCGCCGGTACCCGTCGCCGCCGCCTGCGGCGCACGCGAGAACAACGCCCGCAGCGTCGCCACTGCCAGCGCCAGGCCCATCATCGGCGTCACCACCTGCAGGCCGGTGATGCCGGTCATCTGCGAGAGATAGGACAGCTGCGCCTGGCCCGAATAGTGCTGCTGGTTGGTGTTGGTCAGGAACGAGATCATCGTGTGCAGCGCGGTGTCCCAGCGCATGTTCGGGATCTGGTCCGGATTCAGCGGCAGCCAGGCCTGGGTCATGAACACCGCCTGGGTCAGTACCGCGACCACCACGTTGCTCAGTACGAAGGCCAGCACGTAGCCGCGCCAGGACATCGAGCGCGACGGATCGACCCCGAACACCCTGTACAGCGGCTTCTCGATCCAGTGGAACAGCACGTCGACCTTCATCGGCGTGCCACGCATCACGCGGGCCAGGTACAGGCCCAGCGGCCACGCCAGCAGCAGGCTGGCGGCAATAATCACAAGCATCTCAGTCATGGCCGGCTCCGCTCAGAACGACTCGGGCCGCAGCACGACATAAAGAAGATAGGCGGCGGCGACCAGCACCAGCACGCCACACAACAACGACAGCCAGGGGGACATTGCAATAGCGTCCTGGTGGAACCCCTCCACCTCAGGCCGTCATCGTCGTCCTGCCGCCCATAAACGCACTACGCGCCGGACCGGGTCGACGCGTAAAGAGTGCATAAATTCCGTGGGCCAACCCGTAACCAGGCGCCGCCTGCTGTAGAGCCGAGCCCATGCTCGGCTGCTCTTTCCCAAGGTCACGCAGAGCCGAGCGCGGGCCCGGCGCTACAGGCGAATTACGGAGCCTGGCTCGCCGGCACCAGCCCCTTCAGCTCGCGATAGCGCTGCAGGGTGCTTTCAATTTCCACCTTCAACGCCTGCTGCTGCTGCAGGAACCCGGCCTGCAGGCGTTGCTGCGACTGCAGTTGCACGTGCCGCTGGCGGATCGCCTCGGCCTGCTTGTCGGCCACCTTGCCACCGGCCAGTTCGCGGTCACCTGCGGCCGCCAGCAGCGCCACCAGCGACTCACGCAGGCTGGTGACGTTGTACTCGGCGGTCTTCAGGTTGTTGTCCAGCACTTCCTGGCGCTCGGCGAATACCCGGCGCAGGTCGTCCTCGCTGCCATAGGTGGTCAGCATAGCCTGCTCGGTGCGCTGGCGGGTCTGCGCGGCCATCAGGTCCAGCTGCTGCTGCGCCGCCTCCGTGCTGGCGGCGGCGCGCTCTTCGTCGGTCAACGCGCGCTGGACCTGCGCATTGCGCAGGCCGCTCTTCGCGTTGAACTCCTCGCGGGCATGGTTGACCGCGTCGGCCGGCAGCGAATCACTGCAGATCCGCTCCTTGCCCTCGTTCCAGCAGTACAGCTTCTTTTCCGTCTTGCCGCTGTCGCGCGACTGCGCCGGTACGGTGAACGGCACGGCCAGCAGCAGGCCGGCAAAGAGGACAGCAGGAACTCGGGACATGACCTTTCCCCTGGGTCGGTCAGCGGATCGAACGGACGCCGTACTGGGCCCGGTAGGCTTCCAGCGGCTGCCGGTAACCCACAAGTTCCGGGTTGCCGGAGGCGAAATCAAGCAGGTCGGCCAGCGACGCCACGGCGATCACCGGAATGCCGGCCTCTTCGGCCACCGACTGCGCCGCCGAACGGCGATCGGTTTCCGAAGCGATCTCCTGGCGGTCCAGCGCCACCACGATGCCGGCCGGGGTGCCTCCGGCGGCGCGGATGATGCCCAGCGCTTCACGGATCGCGGTGCCAGCGGTGATCACGTCGTCGACGATCAGCACGCGCTTGCCGTTCATGTCGGCGCCGATCAGCTGGCCGCCTTCACCGTGGTCCTTGGCTTCCTTGCGGTTGAACGACAGCGGCAGGTCGCGGCCACGCTGGGCCAGCTCGCAGGCCATCGCGGTGGCCAGCGGAATGCCCTTGTAGGCGGGGCCGAACACCACGTCGTACTTGATCCCGGTGGCATCGATGGCATCGGCGTAGCAGGCGCCGAGCTGCGACAGCAGCGAACCGGAGTCGAAACGACCGGCGTTGAAGAAATAGGGGCTCAGCCGGCCGGACTTGAGGGTGAACTGGCCGAAGCGCAGGGCGTCGGCGGTCAGGGCCAGCTGCAGGAAACGGTGGCGGTGGTCGCTCATCAAAACTCGATTCATCTTCATTTGGAGCACAAATCCTAATCCAGCTGGGCGTTTCGCGCTCGTCCGGACCCTCGTGAAGGCCGTCGCGGCCCGTCGCGGCGGACTGCGCAGCCCCGCGGGCAACCGGTATGCTTGCCCGGTTTCCCGCCGCAGGTCCCCCGCATGCGCATCATCAGTTTCAACGCCAATGGCATCCGCTCCGCCGCAACCAAGGGCTTCCTCGACTGGTTCCGGTCCCAGGACGCCGACGTCCTGTGCATCCAGGAGACCAAGGCCCAGGAAGACCAGCTGACCGATCCGATGTTCCGCCCGGACGGCCACCACTGCTTCTACCGCGACGCCATCACCAAGAAGGGCTACAGCGGCGTGGCGATCTACAGCAAGCGCGAGCCGGACCAGGTGATCACCTCGCTGGGCTGGGCCCCGTTCGACGACGAAGGCCGCTACATCGAGGCGCGCTACGGCAACCTCAGCGTGGTCTCCTTCTATATCCCGTCGGGCAGCTCGGGCGACCTGCGCCAGGGCTTCAAGTTCGAAGTGATGGAATGGCTGCGGCCGATCCTCGAGGAATGGGCGCGCAGCGGCCGCGACTACGTGCTGTGCGGCGACTGGAACATCGTGCGTTCGGCGCTGGACATCAAGAACTGGAAGTCCAACCAGAAGAACTCCGGCTGCCTGCCGGAAGAGCGCGACTGGCTCAACGCCCTGTGCGCCGACCATGGCCAGGCCACCGATGTCGCCGCCGGCCGTGGCTGGGCTGACGCCTACCGCCTGCTCAACCCCACCGGCGAGGACTACACCTGGTGGAGCAACCGCGGTGCTGCCCGCGCCAACAACGTCGGTTGGCGCATCGACTACCAGTTCATCACCCCGGGCCTGCGTGACCGCCTGCGCAGCTGCTCGATCTACCGCGACGAGCGCTTCTCCGACCACGCGCCGTTCATCGTGGACTACGACCTGTGACCGAGGCGGCCACGCCGGTCAGCTACAAGGGCTGGGCAGGAATCAAGCGTGCCTTCGGTACCCCGTCGGCGCTGACCATGGCCATGCTTGGCTTCGGTAGCGGCCTGCCGTTCCTGCTGATCGCTTCGCAGACCCTGTCCACGCGCCTGCGCGACGTCGGCCTGGACCTGGGCAGCATCGGCCTGATCAGCCTGGCCAGCTTCTTCTACCTGCTCAAGTTCCTGTGGGCACCGTTGCTGGACCGCTATGCCTTCCCGTTGCTGGGTGGGCTCGGTCGCCGTCGTTCGTGGCTGCTGGTGTCGCAGGCGCTGGTGCTGGTCGGCCTGGTGGCACTGGCCTTCGTGCGGCCAGAACAGGGTGTCTGGCCGCTGGTGATGTGGGTGCTGGTGGCGTCGTTCGCCGGCGCCACCCAGGACTCCGCCGTCGATGCCTATCGCATCGAGATCGCGCCGCAGGCCGCCCAGGCTGCGCTGGCTGCGACCTATACGCTGGGCTACCGGATCGGCTTGATCCTGGCGGGCGCTGGCGCACTGTACCTGGCCCAGTTCGAAGGCTGGATCGTCGCCTATCTGGCGATGGCGGCACTGATGCTGCTGCCGATCGTCACCACCCTGCTGTGTGCCGAGCCGGAGCGCCCGGTCACCGCCGTGCAGCGCCGCATCGATATCGCCGAAGCCTTCATCCAGCCCATTTCCAGCTTCTTCAGCCGCAATGGCGTGGCGCTGGCACTGGTGCTGCTGGCCTTTGTCGGCCTGTTCAAGTTCCCCGACCAGGTGATCGGTGTGATGGCCGGGCCGTTCTATCTCGATTCGGGGTTCGACAAGGCCGACATCGCCACCGTCTCCAAGCTGTTCGGCGTGTGGATGGGGATCGGTGGTGCGTTCCTGGGCGGTATCGCGGTGGCCGCGTTCGGCTTCCGCCGCATGCTGCTGGTGGCCGCACTGGGCGTGGCGCTGTCCAACCTTGCCTTCCTGCTGATGGCGCACAACCCGGGCAAGCTGTGGGCGTTCTATGCCGCACTCAGTGCCGACAACCTGTTCCAGGGCTTTGCCGGCACCGTGCTGGTTGCCTTCATGTCGTCGCTGACCGACCGCAACTTCACCGCCACCCAGTACGCGCTGCTGGTGTCGCTGGCCAACCTGCCCGGCAAGTTCGTCGGCGGTGTCTCCGGCTACATCGTCGAAGCCACGTCCTACAGCACGTTCTTCATCCTCAGCTCGATCACCGTGGTGCCGACCCTGTTGCTGCTGGCGTGGCTGTGGCCGCGGATCGCCGACCGCGGGCCGCCGCCGGTCGCCTGATTGCCTGCCCGCCCGGACTGCGGGATCATCGCCCCCGACGCGCCGAGGGGGCGGTGCCTTGCGAACGGGGAAGTGAGCATGGCCGACGTTGTGCTGCGGGACCTGGACCCGCTGCTGCTGGAACGTATCCGACGCGTCGCGGTCGCCCGCGGCTGGACCCACGAACAGACCTGCACCGCCTTGCTGGAGCAGGGCCTGTTCAGCAGTGAACTGGAGGTCCGCTCCGGCTTCTGTGATCCCGAAGTGGATGCGCTCTCCGACGCCATCGCCGCCCTGCAGGCCCTGCCCGCAGGGCAGGGCTTCGATTAGTGCCCATGTAGCATCGAGCCACGCTCGACCGCCGTTCCCGGTAGATCCACGCCATGCGTGGATGACCACCTCACGCCAGGTGGATCGCACCCAGGATCCGCGGCCCCGTCGCCCCGGTCACGCTCGGCAGGTTGCCGGCCAGCCCGTCCATCGTCCGCTGCGCCAGCCACGCAAAGCCCATCGCCTCCACGTACTCCGGGTCCAGCCCATGCACCGCGCTGGACTCCACCTGCACCTCCGGCAGCCGCGCCGCCAGCCGCTTCATCAGCTGCCGGTTGCGCACCCCGCCGCCACAGACCAGCAGGCGCCGGGTCTGCGGCTGCTGCGCCAGCAGCGCATCGGCCACCGTCGCCACGGTCAGCTCCAGCAGGGTGGCCTGCACATCAGCGGCGGCGTACTGGCCTTCGCCCATGTGTGCCTCGGCCCAGGCCAGATGGAACTGTTCGCGGCCGGTGCTCTTCGGAGGCGGCAGGTCAAACCACGGCTCCGAACGCCAGCCGGCCAGCAGGCCCTCGTCCACCGCGCCACTGGCGGCATACGCGCCATCGGCATCGAAGGTGCGGCCGGTGTGGCGCTGGCACCAGGCATCCATCAGCGCGTTGGCCGGGCCGGTATCGAAGCCACGCACCGCGCCTTCGCGCGGGATCAGGGTCAGGTTGGCGATGCCGCCCAGGTTCAGCACCGCGCGGTCTTCGTCGGCGGTGCCGAGCATGCCGAGGTGGAAGGCTGGCATCAGCGGCGCCCCATGGCCCCCGGCCGCCACGTCGCGGCGGCGGAAGTCAGAGACCGTGGTGATCCCGGTCAGCTCGGCGATGCGGTTGCCGTCGCCCAGCTGCACGGTGAAGGCGGGGTTGGCCAGCGGACGATGGCGCACGGTCTGGCCGTGCGAGCCGATCGCGCGCACCTGGCTGCGGTCCACCCCGGCCTCGGCCAGCAGCTGGTTGGCGGCCTCGGCGAAGTTGATCGCGATCCGCGCGTCCAGCTCGCCCAGCTCCTCCAGCGAGTCCAGCGGGCCACCTTCGCCCAGCGCCACCAGCCGCGCCCGCAGCACCGGCTCCCAGCGGGCAGTCAGGCCGTGCACGAAGCGGCAGCCGCCACTGCTCGGGAACTGCACCAGTGCGGCATCGATGCCGTCGGCGCTGGTGCCCGACATCAGGCCAAGGTACAGGGGGGCGTCGCTGTCGGCAGTTGTATTCATGGCAGGCATAAAAAAAGGACGCGGCAAGCTTGGGCTGCCGCGTCCTTCTTCGTCAACGCAGGGCTCAGCCGCGCTTGCGGCCGGTCGTCTGCTTGTCCTTGGCGCTGGCCACCTCGGGGGCGGCCTCGTCGCGGCTGGTCGGCGCCGGGCTGGCGTCGGCGTAGATCAGCTTCTCCATGCCCTGGATGCGGGCCATCGCCGGTGCGGTCTGCGCGCGGAAGGCGACCAGCTCGGCGCCCTTCAGCGGCTCCGGCGGCGGCATGGTCACGGTCAGCGGGTTGCGGTGCTCGCCGTTGACGCGGAATTCGTAGTGCAGGTGCGGGCCGGTCGCCAGGCCGGTCGAGCCGACATAGCCGATCACCGTGCCCTGGGCCACGCGCTGGCCGGTCTTGATGTTCGCAAAGCGCGACATGTGGCCGTACAGGGTGGTGTGGCCGCGGCCGTGGTCGAGGATCACCACGTTGCCGTAGCCGCGCTGCACCCCGGCGAACTGCACGCGGGCGTCGCCGGCGGCCATGATCGGGGTGCCGGTGCGCGCGGCGTAGTCCACGCCCTTGTGCATGCGCATCTTGCCCAGCACCGGGTGCTTGCGCGCGCCAAAGGTCGAGCTCAGCCGCGCGAACGGGATCGGCATGCGGATGAAGCTCTTCTTCAGTGAACGGCCGTTGATGTCGTAGTACTCGGACTTGCCGTTGCGGTCGAAGCGGAAGCCGGAATAGGTCTTGCCACCGGTGGTGAAGGTCGCGGCCAGGATCTTGCTGGTGTCCACCTTCTCGCCTTCGCGCCAGGTTTCATCCATCACCACGCTGAAGCGGTCGCCCGGCTGCAGGTCCTTCGAGAAGTCGATGTCGTACTTGAAGATGTCGTCGGTCATCGTCGCGATCGCCGACGGCGACAGCCCGGCCCGACGGGCGGCGGCATACAGCGAGCTGGTGATCTCGCCGCTGGTGACCACGGTGCGCGTGGAGGTCTCGCGCTGGGTCACCTTCTCCTTGATGTCATCGCCGGCCAGGCTCAGTTCCACCCGGTTGTCGGCATCGCGGTCGAAGCGGATGCTGCGCAGGTCACCGGACAGCGGCATGTCGAAGGCGATCTCGGCACCCGGGCGCAGCTTGGTCAGCGCCTCACGTGCACCTGGGTGGTCCAGTACCCGGTGCAGGGTGGTGGCCGGGATGCCGGCCTTGTCGAACAGGTCGCTCAGGGTCTGGCCGCGCTGCACACGCAGCACCTGCCAGCTGTCTCCGGGCACCTGCTGCTGGCGGGCCATGGTCAGCGGCGGCAACGGCAGCGCCAGGCTGGTGTGGCTGTCGGCGAAGGGCGCGTCGATGGTGTGCGAGAAACCCGGGACGATCGTCGCCACCAGGGCGCCGATCGTCGCGAACAGGCTGGCATGCATCCAATGACGGCGGGTCCAGCGCTCATTGAAGGCGGCGGGAAGATGTTGCCTGAGCTTCCGATGCAGGGCGTTGTCGTGCAGGACGTGGAGGCGTTCCTGGAAGCGCTGCTTGCGTGCGCGCCCTTGTTCGGAATTGTGCATCGGCGGTTTTTTCCTGGCGGCCCGGGAGCGCGGGCCTGATCGCCGGTTACCATAGACACCTGAGAAAACCGCGTCAAACCCTTGTGCCCATTGGCTTTTGTGAAGCCAATCGGGTTAACTTCGCTTTAACACCCCACACAAGAATCGGCGTTGCCGGGAGTAGTCACGTGTCCTCGATTGAAGAAGCCCTTGCCCTGATCGGCCGCGGTGCCGACGAGATCCTCAAGCTCGAGGATCTGCGTGCGCGCCTGCAGGAAGGCCGTCCGCTGCGGATCAAGGCCGGCTTCGACCCCACCGCGCCCGACCTGCACCTGGGCCATACGGTGCTGCTGAACAAGATGCGCCAGTTCCAGGACCTCGGCCACCAGGTCATTTTCCTGATCGGCGACTTCACAGGCATGATCGGTGACCCGTCCGGCAAGAGCCTGACCCGCAAGCCGCTCAGCCGCGAGGACGTGCTGGCCAACGCCCGTACCTATGAGGAGCAGGTGTTCAAGGTGCTGGACCGCAGCCGTACCGAAGTCCGCTTCAACTCGGAGTGGTTCGGCAAGATGGGCGCGGCCGACATGATCCGCCTGGCGGGCCAGCACACCGTGGCGCGCATGCTGGAGCGCGACGACTTCGCCAAGCGCTATGCCGCCCAGCAGTCCATCGCCATCCACGAGTTCCTGTACCCGCTGGTGCAGGGTTACGACTCGGTGGCCCTGGAGGCCGACGTCGAGCTGGGTGGTACCGACCAGAAGTTCAACCTGCTGATGGGCCGTGGCCTGCAGGAGCACCATGGCCAGAAGCCGCAGGTGGTGCTGACCATGCCGCTGCTGGAGGGCCTGGACGGCGTCAACAAGATGTCCAAGTCGCTGGGCAACTACATTGGTATCAGCGAGCCGGCCATCGACATCGTCACCAAGACCATGAAGGTGGACGACACCTTGATGTGGCGCTGGATCGAGCTGCTGTCCTTCGACATCAGCCAGGCCGAAGCCCTGCAGCTGCGCGAGCAGGTGGCCAATGGCGGCCTGAACCCGCGCGTGGTGAAGCTGCGCCTGGCGCGTGAACTGGCGACCCGTTTCCACGACGCCGCGGCGGCCGAGCAGGCCATTGCCGGCTGGGAAGCGGCGGTGACCGGGCAGGGCGACATCACCCAGCTGCCGCTGCAGGACGTGGCGATCCCGGCCGAAGGCCTGCGTATCGCCGCACTGCTGACCGCGGCCGGCCTGACCCCGAGCAACTCCGAAGCCAACCGCAAGCTCAAGGAGCGCGCGGTGAAGGTGGACGGTGAAGTGGTCGAAGATGGCCAGCAGGTGCTGCAGCCGGGCTTCGAAGGCCTGCTGCAGGTCGGCAAGCGCACCTTCGCCCGCGTGCGCCTGGTCGCTGCCTGACACCAGGGAAGGGCCGGCGCAGCCGGCCCTTCCTTTGTAGAGTCGAAGGCAACGGCAGGAGCCGTTGCCAACGTCGCTTGCGACGGCCCGGAGGGGGCCGGGCAGGACGCCCGGCATAGCCACGCTCGACTGCTCTTGTCTTGCTCTTCGCGGGGTCCTCCCGCAGCGGGATGGATGAACGGATGCAACATCCGTTGAAAAAAAACGCCACACCCCCTTCACAAATGATGCGAATGGGGACATACTTCTCCTCCCCCGTCGCAGGGGTCGCCACCAAGGGGCTTCAGCGACAACAGGGCGCCCACCACCGCCGAACGAGATGATCGAACGAAGGTGTTGACGGACTTAAAAAGTCTGGCATAATGGGCGGCTCGCTACGAAGGAAACTTCGCAGCACACGGGAAT